>CAMWWA010000029.1 GCA_947177825.1 uncultured Clostridia bacterium | reverse complement strand
CCTATTACGGCGACATCGTATTTTTGCATATCGTAATTTTACATCTTATTGGCGTTTATGTCAACAGGATAGTCCCTCCAAGCTCGATTTAAGAGTTTCCAGATGCAGGTGCTCGTCTTCGAGTATGCGGCAGATAAGCGCGCGCAACGTGTCGTTTTTAAGGCGCGGCAGCATACGCTCGTAGCCGTATATGGCGTACTTTTCGCCCATTATGTCGTCCTCTATCATATTGCGGAGCGACCGCGAATAGGCGACGAATTTGGTTGAATAAAAGTTGTAGTGCGCGGGCGGCGCAAAGCTGTAAACGGGCGGCGCGCCCAGGCGTATCAAAGCCTCGCCCAGCAGGTCGAGGTGGCGCATTTCGGCTATGGCAATGCTCTTTAAAAGCTCCGCGCGCTTTTCGTCGTTATTGCAGGAAAAGCTGATTGAATGGTAGATATACTGCAGCGTAGCGTTTAATTCGCCGGCCGAGGTGGCGTATGCTGAGGAAATTATCCGCGCGGCGTAGGCGTCGCATTGTAGGTCCTTGAGCGAGGGATAGCCCCCTTCCGCAATGAGAGGTTTCGGCATATAAAGAGCACTTCCTTTAAATAGATTTTTTACCGTACTATCAAAGTATTCAAAAGTGCTTTATTTTGTTAAGCGCGCAAACGGCGGCGGAGCTGATAGGCTCCGCCGCCATTTCATAAATTTTATTAGTTTTACAAAATATCTTTTAAGAACTGTCCCGTATAACTGTTTTCACACTCGGCAACCTGCTCGGGCGTGCCGCAGGCAATAAGCGTGCCGCCCCTGTCGCCCCCTTCCGGTCCCAAATCTATAATCCAGTCGGAGGTCTTTATGACGTCCAGGTTGTGCTCGATTACCACCACCGTGTTGCCGCCGTCGCGCAGCCGCGCAAGGATATTGACCAGCTTTTCTACGTCGTAGGTATGCAGTCCCGTCGTCGGCTCGTCGAGGATATATACCGTCTTGCCCGTGCCGCGCTTACTTAGCTCGGTTGCAAGCTTTACTCTCTGCGCCTCACCGCCCGAAAGCGTGGTCGCGCTCTGCCCGAGCTTGATATAGCCCAAGCCAACGTCCACCAGCGTCTTTAACTTGTTGTATATTGCAGTGACGGGCGCGAAAAATTCCGCCGCCTCGTCTATGGTCATATCCAGCACGTCCGAAATGGATTTGCCCTTGTACTTGACCTCCAGCGTTTCCCTGTTGTAGCGCTTGCCGCCGCACACCTCGCACGGAACGAAGATGTCGGGCAGGAAGTGCATTGCTATCTGCAAAATGCCGTCGCCCTGACAGTGCTCGCACCTGCCGCCCGCGACGTTGAACGAAAATCTGCCGCTCTTGTATCCCCTCTCCTTGGCGTCGGGCGTGGCGGCGAAAAGGTCGCGTATCAGAGTGAATACGCCCGTATACGTTGCGGGGTTGCTGCGCGGCGTTCTGCCAATCGGCTGCTGGTCGATGGCGATGACTTTATCGAAATATTCGATGCCTTCGTACCCTTCCGCATTGCCGAGCTTTTTGCGCGCACCGTTTAATTTGTTGGCGAGATAGGGATATAAAATTTCGTTGACAAGGCTGGACTTGCCGCTTCCCGAAACGCCCGTAACCGAGGTTATAAGCCCGACGGGGAACTGCACGTCTATGCCCTTCAAATTGTTCTGGCGGCAACCGCAAACCTTGAAAAATCTGCCGTCGCTTTCCGCGCGCCTTTCGGGTACCTTTATGCTCCTGCGCCCTGCAAGGAAGTCGCCCGTAATGGACAGCGGCTGCGCCATAATGTCCTCCTGCGTGCCGCACGCGACCACCTCGCCGCCGTGCACGCCAGCCTTTGGACCTATGTCCACGATATAGTCCGCCGCCTTAATGGTGTCCTCGTCGTGCTCCACCACTATGAGCGTGTTGCCCAAATCGCGCAAGCCCTTTAACGAATTCAAAAGCTTCTGGTTGTCGCGCTGGTGCAGACCTATGGACGGCTCGTCCAGAATATATAAAACGCCCGTAAGCGCGCTGCCTATCTGCGTTGCAAGGCGTATACGCTGGCTCTCGCCGCCCGAAAGGGTTGCCGCCGAACGCGAAAGCGTTAAATAGCCCAGCCCCACGTTTTCCAGAAACGATATGCGGTTGTTGATTTCCTTTATGATATTGTCGGCTATCATATGCTCGGTGGGCGAGAAGAATGAAAAGTCGGAAAACGCCCTTAAATCCTCCACCGACATATCGCATATTTCGGCTATGTTTCTGCCGCCGACTGTGACCGCAAGCGCCTCCTTTTTAAGGCGTTTGCCGTGACAGCAGGGACAGTCCGACGTGCGCATATACCGCTCTATATCCCACTTAACGCTATCCGAACTTGTCTGGTTGTAGCGGCGCTGCAGGTTGGCGGCAAAGCCTTCCCACGCGGTCTTGTAGCTGCCCGAAAAGCGGTGAGCGTTGTACTGCAAATCAATCTTTTCGCCGCCGTTGCCGTACATGAGCATATCGTATACGCCGTCGGGCAACTCGCTTACGGGAACGTCCAGCGAGAAGCCGTAGACCTTGGAAAGCGAAGTTAGATACATCTGAGTCATTGCCGAGCTGTCCAGATTCCAGCCGCTAATTTTAATGGCGCCGTCGCGCAAAGACTTGCTCTTGTCGGGGCATATGAGGTCGGGGTCGATTATCTGCTTGAAGCCCAGTCCCGAACACTCGGGGCACGCGCCCCACGGGGTGTTGAACGAGAATAGTCTGGGTTCGATTTCTTCCAAGGATATACCGCAGTCGGGGCAGGCGTACTTGGTGGAATACAAATCCTCCTTGCCTTCACAGTCGATGATAACGAGTCCGTCGGCGAGCTTGAGCGCGCTTTCCAGGCTGTCCGTAAGGCGCTTTAAAACGCCCTCCTTGACTACCAGCCTGTCTACTATTACCGAGATATTGTGGCGGATATTCTTTTCAAGGCGGATATCCTCCTGCAGGTCGTAGACAGAGCCGTCAATCTTTACCCTGCCGTAACCGCTCTTTTTGTAGGAGGCAAGCTCCTTTACGAACTCGCCCTTTTTGCCGCGGACGACGGGGGCTTCGACCATAATCTTGCTGCCGGCGGGCATAAGCATAACCTTATCGGCGATTTCGTCCACCGACTGCCGCCTTATCTCCCTGCCGCACTCGGGACAGTGTGGAACGCCCACGCGCGCGAACAGCAGACGGAAATAGTCGTAAATTTCCGTGACCGTGCCGACCGTCGAACGCGGGTTGTGCGACGTCGTTTTCTGGTCGATTGAAATTGCGGGGGAAAGCCCGTCGATAAGCTCGACGTCGGGCTTTTCCATCTGACCGAGGAACTGCCGCGCGTACGACGAAAGGCTTTCGATATACCGCCTCTGCCCCTCGGCAAAGATGGTGTCGAAAGCGAGCGTCGATTTACCGCTGCCCGAAAGCCCCGTAAAAACCGTGAGCTTGTTGCGCGGAATGTGAACGTCGATATTTTTTAAATTGTTTTCCTTTGCACCTTTGACAAAAATTTCTTCTTTCATATCTATTTACGATTTTTTTGCTTTTAAAAGTTTTTTGCGGAGCTGCGATATAGTGTCGCGGATTTCGATTGCCCGTTCGAAGTCGAGCTGTGCCGACGCTATCTTCATAAGCGCCTTCAATTTTTCGATTTCCTCGGGAATATCCGCAAGCTTTATATCGTCCGACGAGTTCTTTTTGCTGGTTATGCCCAGCGAGATTTTGGCTTCCTTTATTATGGTTTTGGGCACTATTCCGTGCGCCTTGTTGTAGTCGTTTTGTATCTTGCGGCGGCGTTCGGTTTCGTCGATTGCGCGGCGCATACTGCCCGTTATTTCGTCGGCGTACATTATAACGCGCCCTTCGGCGTTACGCGCCGCTCTGCCTATGGTCTGCACCAGCGAGGTTTCGCTGCGCAGGAAGCCTTCCTTGTCGGCGTCGAGAATGGCAACCAGTTTAACCTCGGGAAGGTCAAGCCCTTCCCTTAAAAGGTTGATGCCGCACAGCACGTCGAATTCGTCGCCGCGCAGTCCGTTGATTATGTCGATGCGTTCCAGCGCGTCTATGTCCGAATGCATATAGCGCACGCGCTTGCCGTGCTCTTTTAAATAGTCGGTAAGGTTTTCCGCCATGCGCTTGGTCATGGTGGTGACCAGCACTTTTCCGCCGCCCGAAACGACCGCGTTTATTTCGCCCAGAAGGTCGTCAATCTGCCCTTTTGTGGGGCGTATGGTGACCTCGGGGTCGAGTAGTCCCGTGGGGCGTATGAGCTGTTCGACTACCTGCCCCGCCTGCTCCATTTCGTAGGGGGCGGGCGTTGCCGAAACGCAGATGAGCTGGGGAACGCGCGCGTCGAATTCCTCGAAGGTCAGCGGTCTGTTGTCGTACGCCGATTTGAGGCGGAAACCGTACCCTACAAGGTTGTCCTTGCGCGAGCGGTCACCGTGGTACATTGCGCGTATCTGCGGTATAGTCATATGGCTTTCGTCTATGAACACCAGAAATTTGCCTGCGGGGAAATAGTCCAAAAGTGTGAACGACGGTTCGCCGGGGGCGCGCCCGTCGAAGTAGCGCGAGTAATTTTCCACGCCGCTGCAATAGCCTATTTCGCGCATCATTTCAAGGTCGTATTGTGTGCGCTGCTCGAGCCTCTGCGCTTCCAAAAGCTTGCCCTCGTCGCGGAACGCTTTTACCTCGTTGCGCATATCGACTTCTATCATAGAAAGCGCGCACTGCATCTTGTCGTTGCCGACGGCGTACTGGCTTGCGGGGAAGATAAGCACGTGGGAAAGCTGGGAAATTATATTGCCCGTTAGCGCGTCCTCTTCGCAGATTCTGTCTATTTCGTCGCCGAAAAACTCGACGCGGATTGCAACTTCGGAATTGCTTGCGGGGAAGATTTCCACCGTGTCGCCGCGCACCCTGAAACACGAACGGTGAAAGTCGGTGTCATTGCGCTGGTACTGAATTTCGACGAGCCGCCGAATGAGCGCGTCGCGCGAAAGCTCGTCACCCGGGCGCAGAGATATAGACAGACGGAAATATTCCTCGGGCGCGCCCAGACCGTAAATGCACGAAACCGAAGCGACTACTATGACGTCCTCCCTCTCGCCGAGAGAGCTGGTTGCCGAGTTGCGCAGTTTGTCAATCTCGTCGTTGAGGCTCATATCCTTTTCGATATAGGTATCGGTCGAGGGGATATAGCTTTCGGGCTGATAATAGTCGTAATACGAAACGAAATACTCCACGCGGTTTTCGGGAAAAAACTCCTTGAACTCGTTGCAAAGCTGCGCCGCAAGCGTTTTATTGTGGGCGATGACAAGCGTGGGGCGGTTGACCTCTTTAATGACGTTTGCCATTGTGAAAGTCTTGCCCGAACCCGTTACGCCCAGAAGCACCTGCGTGCGTATTCCGTCCTTTACGCCCTCCACAAGCTGCGCTATTGCCTGCGGCTGGTCGCCCGTGGGATTGAATTTCGATTTGAGTTTGAATTGCATTTTCGGAAAGTGAACAAAAGTTTTTTTAGTCTTGTTTAATTATAAAACCAGCTTTAAAAAAAAGCAAATAAATTATTGACGAAAGTTTTAAAATTTAAATGGAAGAATTTGTAACCGCGTTAAATACCGAGCAGCTCCTTTATGACGGTTGCGGCGATTAAGAGCCCTGCGGCAGACGGAACGAAGGACACCGAGCCGGGAACGCGCGCGTCCTCCTCCGCACTGTCTAAGCGGTGCGGAGTTTCTTCAGAATAGACTACTTTGAGTTTTTCGACGCCGCGTTTTTTTAGCTCCCTGCGCATTACGCGCGCCAGCGGACAGACCGAAGTTTGCGAAATATCCGCAACCTTGAACGCCATGGGGTTAAGCTTGTTGCCCGTGCCCATACAGGATATGAGCGGCGTGCCCGCCTTTTGGCACAGCTCGGCAAGAAGCAGCTTGGAAGTCACGCTGTCGATTGCGTCCACTACGTAGTCGTATGCGGTGAAATCGAAGTCGTTTTGCGTTGTGCCGTCAAAGTAAATATTGCGGGCGACCGCGCATATATGCGGATTTATATCCAAAACGCGCCGCTTTGCCGCCTCCGCCTTATACTCGCCGACGGTATTCTGCAAAGCCAGAATCTGGCGGTTGATATTTGTGACTGAAACCTTGTCGCCGTCGGTTAAATCGAGCGCGCCAACGCCGCCGCGCGCAAGCGCTTCTACGACGTAACCGCCAACGCCGCCCAGCCCGAACACGGCTACGCGGCACTTTGAAAGTTTACCGATTGCATCTTCGCCCAGCATAAGGGCGCTTCTTTTAAACTCTTCCTGCATAACCGCATTATAACACCGCGCAAAAAATAAATCAACCGAGGGCGTTACCCTCGGTTGATTTATTTAATTACTACCTCTCCACCTCGGCTTAGAAGCTAAGCTAGCGGAAGGTCAACGAAGAAAACCGACCCCTCTCCCAGCTCGGTGTTCACACCGAAATTGAAGGCGTGCTTTTGCAGAATAACCTTGACTATATTCAAGCCAAGTCCCGTGCCCTTGACGGGGCGCAGGTGGCTGTCCTTGCTGCGGTAATACCTGTCCCAGATGTGGGCAAGCTCGTCTTCGGCAATGCCCTTGCCCGTGTCGCGCACGGCAAATTTAATGCGTTGCTCCTCCGCGTCGAATTTAAGGGAAACGTAAACCGTCTTGTCCTCTCCCGTGTAGTTTACGGCGTTTGAAATAAGGTTGTAAATGACCTGGTAAATCTGCTCCTCGTCGGCTAATGTGTACAGGTTGGACTCCACGTCCACCATTATATTGTAGCCCTGCGTTTCCTGCAGATAGCTGAATTTGTTTATTACGCCGTATAAAAGCTCGGTCAGATTGAACACCTTTTTATTTAGCTGGTCGAGCCCCGCGGTTATCTTGGAAGTGCTTAAAATATCGTTTACCAAACCCGTGAGACGGTCGGATTCGTCGATAATTACCTGCAGGTGCTTTGCCCTCTTTTCGGGGTCGTCGCCCGAAATTTCCTGTATCATAGAGGCGTACGCCTTAATCATGGTCAGCGGCGTTTTCAAGTCGTGCGAAACGTTGGCAAGCAGCTCCTTCTGGAACTGGTCGCTCTTTTTAATCTCGTCCTTCATATAGTTGAGCGTGTCCGAAAGGGTTGCGATTTCGGCGTACTCGGCGGAATTGAACTGAACGTCGTAATCGCCGGCGGCAAGCTTTTTCGCCGTGCCCGAAATATTTCTTATGGGACCGGACAGCTTGTTCGCAAGCGAGAAGGAAATGAAAAAGGCAATTAAAAACGCGGCGAGCGACACTATCAGCACGTAAATTTTAATCTGGTTTATCGCCTCCGCAATGTGCGACACTGGGTAGCGGACGAGCAGCTTGCACGGCTCCTGACCGCGTAAACGCACGCACGCGGCGTAGTTGAAAGTCGTCTTGTTGCCTTCGCGCGAGGAAAACTCGGCTTTCTTTCCGTCCTCCCACTCGCCCGTTTTCGCGTTGATTGATGCGTATAGCGACTCAAGCTTTTCGGGCTGAACGGCGGCACCCGCAAGCACGCCCCCGTCGAGAGAGAATATAAAAACGTCCACGCCGTCGGTAAGCGAATAGTCGGCAATCTTCTGCACGATAAGCGATTCGGGCACGCGGACGTCGCTTACGGTAAGCGCCATATCCTCGCCCACGGAGCGCACGCGCCGCTTTTCCTGAGTCATTATAGTGTTGCCCAAAATACCGTAACAGACAAGCGCTATTACGGTTATGACGCCCAGCGCGAAAAAGGCGAAATACCTCCACAGAATAGTGGTCGTGCTGTTTATTCTTTTAAGTTTAAGTTGCTTGGGGCGCTTAGGGTTACCTTCGGGCGCCCTTTCAGACTTCGAACTTATATCCGACACCTCTTAAAGTAACTATGAATTTGCGGTACTGCTTTAAATTTGCGCGCAGCATCTTTATGTGCGTATCCACCGTGCGGTCGTCGCCGTAGAAATCGAAGCCCCACACGTCGTACAAAAGCTTTTCGCGCGTCAAAGCAATGCCCTTGTTCTTTATAAAGTAAAACAAAATTTCGTATTCCTTGGGCGTTAAGTCGACTTTGTCGCCGTCAACGAATACGTTGCGCCCCGCGAAATCTACGGTCAGCCCCTCGAACGTGACGATATCGCCCGTCTCTTCCTTCTGCTTTCTGCGCTTGGTTACGACGTTTATTCTCGCCATGACCTCCTTGGGCGAGAAAGGCTTTGTCACGTAGTCGTCCACGCCTATCTCGAAGCCGAAAAGCTTGTCGTACTCCTCGCCGCGCGCGGAGAGCATTATGACGGGAATGTCCTTGAATTTTTTTATTTCCTTGACGGCGGAAAAGCCGTCCAGGCGGGGCATCATAACGTCCATTAAAATGACGTCGAAATCGCCCTCCCTGCACATGCGCACCGCCTCCATTCCGTCGGCGGCTTCGTACGCCTCGTTACCCTCGAACTCAACGTACTCCTTAAGCACGTTGCGAATCATATCCTCGTCGTCGACAATCAGAACTTTCATAATTTCCGGCTCCCGTTTTCTTATCCTTATTATAATTATAAACCGCTTAGAGGCAAACGACAATGGGCGGATTATGAAAAATGAGTGAAACTTTTAATAAAATTTCCGAAAAAGCGGTTGACAGGCGCGTTTTTTAGTGATATTATATCAATACAAACATTTGTTCGTTACGGAAAAGAACGGGTTTTCCGTGCGGATTTGTTGAGGTAAGCGAAGTATGTTGGACGCCGAAAGACTTACAATTTTAACCGAAAGCGCCAAGTACGACGTTTCCTGCTCCTCTTCGGGGTCTAAACGGGAGAACACGAAGGGCGGGCTCGGGAATTCTTCCGTCGGCGGGATATGCCACTCCTTTACCCCCGACGGAAGATGTATATCCCTTCTGAAAATTTTAATGAGCAACGAGTGCCTTTACGACTGCGAATACTGCCCCAACAGGCGCAGCGCGGACGTCAGAAGGGCGAGCGTTACTCCCGACGAGATTTGCAATCTCACCATAAATTTTTATATGCGCAACTATATCGAGGGGCTGTTCCTCTCCTCCGCGGTTTTCGACACGCCAAACCGCACCATGGAGCTGCTGTGCGAGACGGTCGTTAAGCTGCGCAAGGTGTATAATTTTAACGGATATATACACTTAAAGGGCATTCCTCACGCCGACGACGAGATTATTATGCGCGCCGCAAAGTACGTTGACAGAATGAGTTTTAACGTAGAACTGCCCAGCGAAAAGTCGCTTAAACTGCTTGCGCCCCAAAAGACCAAGGAAAGCCTTTTGCTGCCCATGAAAAAGCTGAGCACCGCGCAGATTTACGACAAAGAAAACAAGGTGCGCAGGGGCAAGGGTATGGTCATACCCGCCGGGCAGACCACGCAGATGATTATAGGCGCTTCGCCCGAAAGCGACGGACAGATTCTGCGCCTTACCGAAGCCCTGTACAGAAAGATAGGGCTAAAAAGGGTTTACTACTCCTCCTACGTTCCCGTGGTGGAAAGCCCCAAACTGCCTACGGTGGGCGCGGGACTTTTGAGGGAGCACCGCCTTTACCAGGCGGACTGGCTTATACGCTTTTACGGCTTTGACGTCGGCGAGATATGCGGCGAGGGCGACAACCTCCCCCTCGACTTCGACCCCAAATGCGCCTGGGCTATGCGCAATATGCACCTCTTCCCCGTGGAAATCAACACGGCGCCGCTGGAAACGCTTTTGCGCGTGCCGGGAATCGGCGCGAAGAGCGCCTACCGCATTATTCAGGCGAGAAGATTCGGTGCGCTGGACTTTGATAATCTTGCAAAAATGCGCATAATACTTAAGAGGGCGAAGCACTTTATTACCTGTAAGGGCAAATTTTACGGCTTGGAGAGCGGAAACGCCGTTAAAGCCGCACTGCTTCTGGACGGAATCAGGGAGAACGAGCAACAGCTGAGTATGTTTTCCTCCCCTTCGGTTGCGTTGAGCGCCCTCACGGGTGAAATATGACGTATTACATTGTGGACGGCACGGAAGAAAGTTTTTACACGGCGGTGTTCGAAGCCTACAACGACAGGGACTGCATTATTACCTCGGAGCGGAGCGTTCAGCTCGGACTGGGTTTCGAGGTTAAGGACGTTGCGACGGACGGGCAGAAAGCCGCGCGCGTACGGGCAAAGCTGAACGAGCTTGACGGCGGCGCGGAGGAAGATATAAGCCTGCTTTTAAGGAGCAATCACGCGCTTAAAGAAAACGTGGCGTTCGAATATATAAAGCTCATTGTAGCGCACAAGGGCGCGGTGCGCGCAATGCTTGCCAACCCCGTCGTAATCGAGATGACCGAAATACGCACGCGCGTTTTCTACGAGGTGCACAGGCTGAAGGGCTTGTTGCGGTTTATGGAGAATGCCGACGGCGTGCTTTACGCCCCCTACTCTCCCGACAACGATATTACCGACATTCTTGCGCGGCACTTTGCCGCGCGCTTTTCGAGTAAAAAATTCGTTATTCACGACGTCAAGCGCAAGAGGGCGGCTCTGTTTGACGGTAATGAAATCGTGATAACCTACGCCGATTCCGCCGATATTTACCTTTCGGAATACGAGGCGTATTTTGAAAATTTGTGGAGGCAATATTACAATTCGGTCAACATTGCAAGCCGGCCGCATATTAAGCAGATGAAGGGCTATATGCCCGTGCGGTATTGGAAATTTTTACCCGAAAAGAAAGTAAAATAAATATTGAAAAAGCCCCGCGGCGGTTGCCGCGGGGCTTTCTTTATTTAGTCTTTTTTGTCCGCTTCGTCACCGAGCAGATTTTCAATGCCGTCGTTTACGGGGTCTGCGGGCTTGTAGAAGCCGCCTACGTCGAACACCCTTCCGTCGTCAACGGGCATGGGAGCAACCACGTTGCGCACCA
>CAMWWA010000028.1 GCA_947177825.1 uncultured Clostridia bacterium | reverse complement strand
GCAATAGCCTTATTGCGGTTGAGGTCGTAAATAGGCTGATAGAACAGCGTAAACTGATGCTCCGCAATTGCCGTTTTGATATCCTGGTACTGCTTGTACTCGTCGGTCTGCGTTTCCGCAAGCACTTCTGAATAGATAACGAATTTATTTAATCCGTCCTTCTTTGCGGTAACCAGCGCAAGCTCGATATTCTGCAACAGCGCAACGGCGTCGGCACTGAATTCGTTGTTGCTTGCAATACCCAGATTGACGTTGATATTAAGCTTTGCGCGCGTAAGCAAAGTTACGGGCTTGTTGCACTCCGATATGGTTACGGTTGCAATATTAGTCAAGCCTGTATTGTCCATATGCTCTTCGATATAAACCGCAAGGCACTCGTCGTCGTAGTCGCAGACTTTGGAACCGCGGGGAATAACGCGCATAATGCGCTCGCGAAGCATCTGGGTAATCTTTTTAACCTGCCTTTCGCCAAGCGAAAGCTTCATATCCGACATTCCGTCAATTTGAATCAATATGACGGAAAAGTGTAAATCGCCGCGGTTAATTTCGTACTTATGTTTGAGCAGCTCCTCGAAGCCGAGCCTGTCCAGCTCCTTAATCTTGTACTTTTCGGCAATAAGTCTGTTCCTGTCCTTCCTTATTCCGAAAAAGAGAAAAACGCACGCGCCTATGCAGAACACGAAAAACAATACTACCAAAAGTATGTAAACGCCCAAATCAAGATTTAATGTGTTTTCTTCCAGTAACGAGGTTAACATAACGCTCCTTTAAAATGCAAATTACTTGCCGCCGTTCTTAGCCGCCGCAATTTTCTTGTAATCGAAAGTATCTACTATTTCTAATGCCGCGTCGGGCTTCATAGATTTGCCGATAATCCAACCCTGTATGGTATCGCACCCCAGGTAGTTCAGCATATCGAATTCCTGCGTGGTTTCAACGCCTTCGCAGATAGTCGTTCTGTTTAAAAGCTTTGCAATGTTCGTAATGAATTTGATAATTGCCTGGCTCTCTTTACTTGTAAGAACGTCTTTGACGAACTCTTTATCAATCTTAATTGTAGAAATAGGCAACTTTTTGATGTACAGCAACGACGAATATTCCGTACCGAAGTCGTCAAGATGCACGTCGATACCCTGAGCGGTTAAAATATCCAGCTTTTTGAGCGTTTCCGTAAAGTTGGTCATTAAAAAGCTTTCGGTTATTTCCACGCAAATCGAACGGGGTTTTAAATCGTATTTTTTATAGAGGCGCAAAAAGTTTTCCGTAAAGCCCGCCTGCATCAGCTGAACGGGCGACACGTTAAGCGACACGCTGACGTTTTTGCCTTCCAGCTTCTTTGCAAACTGCATGCCCGTATCGAATATGAAATCACCGAGCTGAACCATCGCGCCCGTGCGCTCCGCATAGGTTATGAAAGAGAACGTATCGACGTTGACGTTCCAGCTTTTCTTGACGCGGAACAGCGCCTCGAAGCCCTCTATCCTCTCTTCCTTTATATTATATTGCGGCTGATATTCCATCTCGAACGCGCCTTCCGAAAGCATCTGCTTGATGTCGAAGGTGATGAAATATTTGTCGTAAAGCTTTCTCTGCGACTCGTGGTAAACGATATAGTCGGCAATATTGGTATCCATTACGCGCTGGCGCGCCGCCTCTGCAGCTTTGTAAGCGTGCTCGAAATTGAGCGGCTGCATCGAAGCGTCGCACATTGCAAAACCTGCCTTTATGTCAAGAGTGAAAAGGTTGTCCTCCATCTTGATGGGCGCGTTTATATATCTGTGGATATCCTCCATATCCGACATAAGATTGTCAAGCTTTTTACCGTCGGGATACGTGACGCCGATATAACCGAAATCAAGCTCGTAGGCATAAGTGAACTTTTCACGCACCTTTTTGACTATGATATGCTGAATATCGATAGCCATCTGCTTGCCGAACAGCGTCTTTATTCTGTCGAGATTGCTTATAAAGATAACGCCGAGCAGCGTTCTTTTGCCCTTTGTCGTAAAGCCTTCGAAAACCTTGGAAAGCGAAGACGTCGTCTTTCCGTCGGCGTCGAGTTCGCCCGAGGCGTCACCACCGCTCTGAATAAACGATTCTGCGTTTGCCACGTCACCTGCAAGAACGAGCGAATGCGAAAGCCGCATAGTAACCAGCTTTTCACCGGTTGTGCCGCTCATGTTTACAAGGTTGAAGCTGTCCTTGTTGAGGTTTGCCGTATCAATCGAGGAAACAGACGCAAATTCGTGCTTGAAAGCCGCGTTGGACTTTACGATTTTACCATCCTTATTCAGCTTGACGCGGTATTTGAAGTGGTGCGTCCTCTCCTTGTTTGCAAGCAGATAAGCGTAAATGACGAAAGCCGCCGTAATTACCATACCCGCGGCAATTAAAATAGCAACGGTATTTCCGCGCAGGTTGGTGATAATTTTCTGGTGTTCGGTAAAGTCTTTCAATCCGCCTATGCGGTAACCGCTTTTGCCGAGAGCCGACGGTGCAAAGACGTAAGTCTTGCCGCTAACTTCGATTCTACCGACCGAGTTGTAAGAAAGCCCGTAGTTATCGCGGAGATTTCCGCTGAGATTCAGTCCGCCGCCGCTTACGATTTTTCCGCCGCTTGCCTCGCTGAAAACGATATAATATTCGAATTCGCCGGTTGCTGCACACTCTTCCGTTATTGCGGTAAGCAAAGCTTCGTCGCTTTCTATATTATTGATATCGTCGCTATGGGCTTGATATATCTTACTCGATACGCCGTCCGCCTTCTGCTGAATTGCGGCGTATTCCTGCTTATACGAGCGCGAAGAAAACTGACTGAAAATGAACAGACCTGCCGCGACCTCCACAAGAACGATTATCGCGACGAAAATGAACATTTTCCACACGGAAGATTTATTAAGTTCGGGTAAAGCTCTTTTTCTTTTTTTCACCGATTTTCCCCCGCCAATGCTTCTGCACGGTATAATACATAATACATTATATCATTTTTATAGCGAATGTCAAGACGGCATTAAAAATTTTAAAAAAGGACTGTATTAACAGCCGCTTTTGGTACTCCCGACGGGAATACTGCGCTTCGCTCCGTGCCGACAAAGTCGGGGCGAACCCGTATGGTTTGTCGCAATTGTCAGAATTATTAAAGTCCGCCAACCGCATTAATGCGATTGGCGGACTTTGGTACTCCCGACGGGAATCGAACCCATAACTAACCCTTAGGAGGGGTTTATTATATCCATTTAACTACGGAAGCGTTTATTAAGTTATTTCGTAAAGCCATATTATAATACAACAACAGCCGCTAAAAATCAACTTATTTAACGGCAAAAAAACGGCGCGAACGCCGTTTTTTCTTATTATGTCCTTACTCGCTCATGACCGACTTTACTGGCGTCTTTGCTATAAGAAGCGCATAAATAAAGTTCAGCCCCTCATAGGCAACTATAAAAATTGCCAGACAAATACCGAACAACGCCCAGTCGAAAGAATAATGCAACGTGCCTTCAACCGACGAGAACACGATATTTATCATAACGTTCAGCACTCCCCACTGATATACGCTTCCGATAGCAAAACCTATGACCGCCGGAATATGATACAAACCGAGCACCGCAATGCCGCTCTCTTTCATACTATATCCGTTGGCTTTTAACATAGCTATCGTCTTTGCGTTGCCGCCCACAACCGCGCTTAGCGCAAGCAACAGCGACATTGCCGCAAGCACAAGCCCGATGATGAGAATCATATACCCCATCATATCGCTTGCGTAATCGCGCATGGACAGTCCCATTTGCGTCATAGTGGAAAAGCAAAAGCAACCGAACCCGACAAAAAAGACGAGCAGCTTTCTGTCCTTAAATACGTTAAAAGCCAGCTCGGTTAAAAAGCTTCTACCCTCTTTTGACTTTTTATCCTTTATCGGCCGCCTTCTTTCTCCGCCCTTTATAAGCGTAAGTGCAGGCGATTTCAATTTGAAGTAAGCAATCAAAACGGACAGCGCCGAGTAAAATAACGTGGGCAGAATAACCGTTAAAAGCAATACGGGATGATAGTGCAGAATTACCGTCGGTATAATTGCGCCCTCGTTTTGTTTTGCGTAAAATCTGACCATCATCGCCCAACTGAGCCCGTAGCCTGCCGCCGCTCCCACAAATACGCAAAAACCGAATACGGCGCAACCTGCCGCCACTCTAAAGTCGCCGTAGCCAAGCGCCTTTAAGATGCCGAACCGTGCCGAGTGTTCCTTAATATAGTGCCCGATATAGAAGACGAGCAGTACTGCGGAAGTGAGACCGAGGCACCCTCCCGTCACGGCGCAAACCACCTTGTTATTCAATTTTAAAGCCGTGAACGCAACTTGCTGTTTTTCCGTAACCGCATCGGCGACAGCGTTCAAATCGATTCCGTAGTTCAGAAACAGGTTACAGACAAATATTGCACAGCAAACGGTTATAATTATCCCTATGAATTTTAAAGCGTCTTTAATTGATACCGTCATAATTACCAACCTATTTCGTATGCGCCCTTTGGCGACTCGTTTTTGCAAACTTCAACAATTGCACCACTGTTCAGCTTTACTATGGTTTCCGCAGTTTCGGCAATGTTTGCGTTGTGCGTTACCATTATAAGCGTAAAACCGCTCTCCTTTTTCAGATTAAGAACGTAGTCCAGCAACTGCCTGCCCGTCTGTTCGTCCAGCGCGCCCGTAGGTTCGTCCATAAACAGCACCTTTGGAAGCTTTGCCAAAGCGCGCGCAACCGCAACTCTCTGCTGTTCGCCGCCCGAAAGCTGGCGCGGATATTTATGCAATTTGTCTTTCAGCCCTATTGCTTCGATAATTTTGCGGTAGTCCTTATTCTTCGCGAGGTCAGCGCCCATACGCACGTTTTTATCCACCGTCATATCGGGCAGAAGATAATACTGCTGAAATACGAAGCCCACTTCGTCGCGCCTGAAAAGAGTCAACTGCTTATCGCTGAGCGCGGTTATTTCCCTGTCGTCGTAATAAATCTTTCCCTCGTCGGGGCGCTCCAAGCCGCTGACGACGTTCATAAGCGTGGACTTGCCCGAACCGGACGCGCCCAAAATAACGACGAACTCCCCGTCGTTGACCGTAAGGTCGATTCCCTTTAATACCTGCTGCCTGTTATCCGCAGTGCCGTATGCCTTTTTAACGTTTTCAATTCTTATCATTTTTTACCTCTTTAACTTGCTTCAACATACTCATAAACGCAAAGGTAAGCCGCTCGCTTATCTCTTCGTCCGAAAAATCGCACGATTTGGTAGCGCACATGACGGCGATACCGTGAGTATAAATCATTATGTCCTGATGCAGCGCGACTGCCGTTTTTTTATCCACCGACCACGAGTTCATAAGCGCGCTGACTATTGCCGCATTGTTTTTGTCAAGCAGCATGAATTTATCCAGCCCGAAGGAATAATCGGACATAAAGAGCACGCGGAATAAATTGGGCTCTTTTTTTGCAAATTCTATATACTTTAAGCCCACGCCTTTAAAGGGCAGTACCTGCTTCAAGCCCTCTTCGATATAGCCGTCGTAAACGGTTTTTGCCTGCCGGATAACTTCTTCACGCAATTCGTCCATATTTTCGAATACCGAAAACACCGGAGCGACCGAACAATTAAGCTTATCGGCAACGGCACGCGCCGTAAGCGCAGCAATCCCCTGCTCCCTTACGATGTCCAGGGCGGCAAAAACTATCTGCTCTTTGGAAAATTTGACTTTGGGCGGCATTAACCTCTCCTTTATTAAATAACAAGTGTTATATAACAATTACTATTTTATATACTTCAAAGGCGTTTGTCAAGTATCGAAACGGAATTTTTATAAAAAAACGCCCGTCCGCAGTCTTGCGGACGGGCGTTAAATTCAGTTTTAAAATAGCTTTTTGACACAACGCGTGTCGTTACGGAAAGTTCTGCCCGCCACGTTCAAAAACGAAACCAGACGGTCAAGCGAGAAATTCTGCTGACGGAGCGTATGCTCTTCAACGAAAATTTCATTGGCAATTTGCTGATATTCCTCTTTGGTGTGGTCGGCGGAAAACAAGCGCGAAGCTATCTTCTCCCCGTATTTATACGACATTTCTATGCGCTGCGATATTGTATTTTTTGAATAATCGTAATGCGCCTTTGAAAAGCCGTTGCAAATAGACAAGTCCAAATCGACTATAGGAATATCCGTTTTAAAGTCCTTTCTGTAATCGTATCGGGCGTCGAAATGGAGCACGAATATCAAATCCAGCTCCTCATCCGCAGGCAAAGGGCGCGACTGCTTTAAAAGCGGATACAGCGGAATATTATCCGCCGCACCTCCGTCTATAGCAAACCTGCCGTTGATAAACGACGGCAAAAATTTTAAAAGGGGATAATTTACGGCTGCTTTTAAATAGCGCTCCCATATCCTGCTGTAACTGCCGTTTATCCAATAATACCTGACAGAATAGAGCGGTATATAACAGACCGTGAAACACGTGGGTATTTCAAGGTTATCGTTATCGCCCGAAACGGCGTCTATGTAATCGGCAAGCAGTCCCTTCGCGAATACCTTATAAAACAGCTCCGCCTTTTTGGAAATATCGACGTTTTCGTATAACTGTTCTATATATTCAAGCTTGTTTGCCGAAAGAGCGTAAGCCGTAAATATGCCGCCCGACGAGGCGGACAACAGCTTTATTTCGTCACGGGAAACGTAATTTAACAGAGCTTTCGTAAATCCGACCTGATAGGCGCAATTGCTTATGCCGCCGGAGAACGCTATCCCTATTTTTACTTTTCGTCTCCGGCGAAAGCTTTTTTTATTTCGTCAACCTGCTCGTTTACAGCTTCGCTAAGCGAAGTGCCGAGCTTCTGCGCGCCTGCTTCTATTTTCTTTGCAAGCTTCTGAGCCGCATTTCCGATAGTTTCGGCAAGCTTGGGCTTTTCTTCAGCTGCGGGCGCGGGATTAAGCTTTTCTTCAAGAGCCTTAATTTCCTCTTCGGTCATCGCCTTAACGTCGATGAGGTCGGCAACCGCTTTGTTGAGAGCCTCCACCTTTTTGGCTTTGATAAGTCCGGATATTACCGCAACGAAGTCGGCGTATCTTCCTTGAACCGAATTCAAATCGCCGTCGGCTACGGGAATCTTGGAGTTCTTTACAGCCTTTGCTTCCTTTTTAACCAGGTTAGAGCAAATCTTTAACGCCTTAACGTCGTTTTTATATTCGATAACCAGATTTTCCAGCATCAAAAGCCTGTTGTTCAAAATAAGTAATTCTTTGTACTGAACGTTTGATTCTTCCATTTTTATTCTCCCGAATAATATTTATTTGTCATTAACTGACATTATAAGGCATTATCCGACTATTGTCAACATAATCATTAATTTTTTGTAAGCGGCAAAAAAAGCGGCTTCCGCCTAAACGGAAGCCGCCTTATAGTTGATTTTAAATTACTTCAACTCTGCGAAGTACTTAATCGTTCTTACCATCTGGGAAGTGTAAGAATTTTCGTTATCGTACCAGGATACTACCTTTACGAGGGTCGTACCGTCGCCGAGAGGCATGCACTTGGTCTGGGTAGCGTCGAAAAGCGAACCGTAGGTGATACCGATGATATCGCTGGAAACCACTTCGTCCTCGGTGTAGCCGTAGGAAGCGCTGGAAGCCGCCTTCATTGCAGCGTTTACGCTCTGAGCGTCAACTTCGCCTTCGCAAACCGCGATAAGCTGGGTAAGCGAACCGGTGGGTACGGGAACGCGCTGTGCGCAACCGTCGAGAACGCCGTTGAGTTCGGGAATAACCAAACCGATTGCCTTTGCCGCACCCGTGGAGTTGGGAACGATGTTTACGGCAGCCGCTCTTGCTCTTCTGAGGTCGCCCTTGCGGTGAGGTCCGTCAAGAACCATCTGGTCGCCGGTGTATGCGTGAATGGTCGTCATATAGCCCTTCTTGATTTTGCAGAGCTTGTTGAGGGTTGCAGCCATAGGCGCAAGGCAGTTGGTGGTGCAGCTTGCTGCGGAAATGACCGTATCGCTTGCCTTTAAAGTATCTTCGTTTACGCTGTAAACGACGGTGGGCAGGTCGTTGCCTGCGGGTGCGGAGATGACGCACTTTTTAGCGCCGGCGGTGATGTGCGCGGAAGCCTTTTCCTTGGAGCAATAGAAGCCCGTGCACTCCAAAACTACGTCTACGCCAATCGTTCCCCAGGGAAGATTAGCAGCGTCCTTCTCGGCATAAATCTTAATGGTCTTGCCGTTTACGGTTATGCTGTCTTCACCGGCAACTACGGTTTCCGCATACTTGTATCTGCCCTGAGCGGAATCGTACTTTAACAGGTGAGCAAGCATCTTGGGGCTTGTCAAATCGTTGATAGCTACGATTTCATATCCTTCCGCATCAAACATCTGCCTAAACGCAAGACGGCCGATACGACCGAAACCGTTGATAGCAACTTTTACATTAGCCATAAATATATTCCTCCGAATAAAAAATATTACCTGTGTTATCGGCAACCGCCTTTACTTCAATCGATTGCCAGCGTTGCCATTATAGCAAATTACTTACTTCAAGTCAACAAAATATCAAACTTAGCGCAAGTATTTTTTTATGGTTATTTTTCAAAATATACTTGAAATTTGTGACGTAATGAATTATACTTAAATATGGTAATTATTTTACCTTAATTTATGATATTCGGAGGTTCTCTATGGCGTTGGTATCGGCAAAAGAAATGCTTGAAAAAGCAAGGGACGGAAAATATGCGGTCGGACAGTTCAACATAAACAATCTGGAATGGACGAAGTCCATTTTGCAGACTGCTCAGGAGCTTAACGCTCCCGTTATTCTCGGCGTTTCCGAGGGTGCGGGAAAATATATGACGGGTTTCAAGACGGTTGCGGACATGGTTAAAGCCATGATAGAGGAATTGAAAATTACCGTACCCGTTGCGCTCCACCTCGACCACGGCACGTACGACGGCTGCTATAAATGCATAAAGGCGGGCTTCTCCTCCATTATGTTCGACGGCTCCCACCTGCCCATAGAAGAAAACATTGCTAAGACTAAAGAGCTCGTTGCCGTAACCAAGCAGCTTGGACTGTCGCTCGAAGCGGAAGTCGGCGCAATCGGCGGTGAAGAAGACGGCGTTGTGGGCAAAGGCGAATGTGCAGACCCCGACGAGTGCAAGAAGATTGCAGACCTGGGCGTGACCATGCTCGCCGCAGGCATAGGCAATATACACGGCAAGTACCCCGCTAACTGGGAAGGTCTGAGTTTTGAAACGCTTGCGGCTGTAAAGGCTAAAGTCGGCGATATGCCCCTCGTCCTCCACGGCGGCACGGGTATCCCCACCGATATGATTAAAAAGGCAATTTCTCTAGGCGTTGCGAAAATCAACGTAAACACCGAATGCCAGCTTGCTTTCCAGGCGGCAACCAGAAAGTATATCGAAGCGGGCAAAGACTTGCAGGGCAAGGGCTTCGACCCCAGAAAGCTGCTTGCAGACGGCTGTGCGGCAATCAAGGAAACGGTTAAAGAGAAGATGGAAATCTTCGGCTGCATAGGCAAAGCGTAAATAAATTTTAATAAGTCAAAGCCTCCGGTAATGCGAAAAATTGCCGGAGGCTGATTTTTTTATTTCAAGTTGCACATACTCTTGCTGTATGAAAAAGAAACTTTGCGCAATAATTTTACTTGCCATAACCGCCTGTATGTGTCTATGCGCCTTTACGTTTGACGCAAATTCTTCCGTCAAGTCGCTTACGAAACCTTATATAACAACTTACGAATGCAATTTTGCGCGTTTCGGCGACGAGGACTTACTTGAAAAATACGATTACCTGAAAATTACGATTTTAGACGATAAAGAATTGGAAGTAAGCTATAAGAAGAAAAACGGCAAAAGGAAAGTTTACGTCTGCGACTATGAATACAACGACGAAACGCAAAAGTTCGAAGCCGAAGTCGGTATTCTCGGTTTCAAGTTCAAGCAGTCGACAAAGATTGAAAACGGCAAATTTACGATTAGTATGCCGCTGCTCGGCAAACCTCTCGTTATGGTATTCGCCTCATAGAAAGCAAAAGAGCCGTTGGCGTAAACCAACGGCTTTGAATTTTCAATTATCAGTTTTCGGGCTTATAAGTACCCACTATTTCCTCTACTCCCTCGTCCTCGATTTGAGTGAACACCGCGGCGTCGGAAGTTTTGATTTCGTTGCCCGAATTTTCGACAAGTAAATCGTCTATCGTAACCTGCCTCTCGGTTTCACGGTTGCTGTTGAACTTGAAATTCTTGTCGTAAAAAGCGACGTCATACTCCATTTTGCATAAATTCTCTTCGGAATACGACTTATGAAGTTTTTCCTTATTTTTCTTATCGCTCTTCGCCCTTTCGAGTGCGACAAGCGAATATATCAATAAAAGCGATAAAAATACGCCGCCTGCACAGATTAGCAAAATGTACTCGGGTTTCATACTTTGAATTTTACCACCAACGGGCGGTTTTGTCAAATACAGTTTATCCTTTTCAACATTTTATATTAGCGTTTCGCCGCGATTCGCTATATATACATAAAAACCGACAAAAATCAATATATTATTGCGATGAAAAAGATTATGTTTTGCGGCGGCGGAAGCGCCGGGCACGTTATGCCCAATATTGCCATTTACGAAATTTTGCGCGACAAATACGATATTTCCTATATCGGCACGAACGGAATCGAAAAAAATATTTGCAGAAGCTTCGGAGTTCCTTTTTCGGAATTCGAAGGCGTTAAACTGGTCAGGGGAAAAATATTGTGCAACCTCGCCATACCGTTTAAACTTGCCAAAAGCGTAAAGCAATGCAAAAATATTTTAAATAAAATCCGCCCCGATTTGCTGTTCTGCAAGGGCGGATACGCTTCGCTTCCTCCCGCTCTGGCGGCAAGTAAACTGGGCATACCGGTCATAACTCACGAATCCGACCTGACAGCCGGTCTTGCAAACAAGATTATAGCAGGCAAGTCCGAGAAAGTTTTAACGTCTTTCAGCGATACCGCCGAAAGCTTTAAAAACGGAGTTTACACG
>CAMWWA010000027.1 GCA_947177825.1 uncultured Clostridia bacterium | reverse complement strand
CAATTCCGTCGTCGGGCTCTATAACCTCGCCCGGGCCCGAAACTATTAGCATCGTTTCGCTGTCGGCTACAATCATCAAAGCTTCCAGCTTTCTGCCCATCTTGTCGCCGCGCCACAGCTCGGCAAGCTCCACCGCCGAACGCATAAGGTTGCCCGAAAATTTGTTTAGCATACCTTCGAACTTTTCACTCAAAGAAAAGGCGTCGGCAACCGAGCCTGCAAAGCCCAGAACGACCTTGCCGCCGTAAATCCTCCTCACCTTGGTTGCGCTGTTTTTGAAAATGACGCTTTCGCCCATGGTGACCTGACCGTCGCCGGCTATCGCAATCTTTCCGTTCCTTTTAACTCCGCAAATGGTAGTTGCGTGAAATTCTGTCATAATTTTAACTCCGAAAATTTTGTTATCCGATTTATAGATAAACGCGCCGCGCCCTTTGTTAAACGCCGCAAAACGTTTTACTCACTTATTTCTTTTACGAATTTATCAATGCTTTCCAGCGCGCGTTCCGCCAGCGCGGCGTAGCGCAGCTTCTTGTCGCGCACGGTTTTTTCCAACGGCTTCAGTATCCCGAAATTGGCGTTCATGGGCTGGAAATTATCCGTTTGCCCCGCAATATGCGCCGACAAAGCGCCCGAAACGGTCGTGTTACCTGGTATTATTACTTCTTTGCCCGCAAGCTTTCTTTGCATATGTACCGCCGCCAGAAGTCCGCTTGCCGCCGATTCCACGTACCCTTCCACGCCCGTCATCTGCCCCGCGAAAAACGTGAGCGGCGAAGACTTTAACGAAAAGTCCGCATCGAGCACAGTCGGCGAATTTAGATAGGTGTTGCGGTGCATAACTCCGTACCGCGTGAACTCGGCGTTTTTGAGTGCGGGTATCATAGAAAACACCCTCTTCTGTTCGCCGAACTTTAAGTTGGTCTGACAGCCGACCAGATTGTACGTCGTACCGTCCTTATCTTCCTTTCTTAATTGCAGCACGGCGTAAAACCTGTTGCCGTCCTTATCGCGCAGTCCCACGGGCTTGAACGGTCCGAAGCGCAGAGTGTCCGCTCCGCGCGCCGCCATAATTTCCAGCGGCATGCAGCCCTCGAAAATTTCACGCTTATCAAACGAATGCAGCTCGGCGCGTTCGGCGTTTACAAGCTCGTAAACGAACTGTTCGTACTCCTGCCTGTCCATCGTACAGTTCAGATAATCGTCGCCGCCTTTGCCGTACCTGTCGCCGAAAAAGGCGCTGTCCGTATCCACGCTGTCGCGCGTTACTATGGGTGCGGACGCGTCGTAAAAGTGAAGCGCGCCGCCCAGCTTATTTTTTATATCCTCCGCAAGCGCGTTGCACGTAAGCGGACCTGTGGCGATTATGCACGGCGCGCCGGGAATTGCCGCAACCTCGCCGCAGATAATTTGCATATTTTCCTGCTCTTTCAGCTTTCGGGTTATGAACTCCGAAAACCTTTCCCTGTCGACGGCAAGCGCGCCGCCCGCGGGTATGCGCGTTTCTTCCGCCGCCTCCATGGTCAGCGAGCCTATACGCCGCATCTCTTCCTTTAAAAGTCCGCACGCGTTGGAGTATGCGTCCGCCCCCTTTAAGGAGTTGGAGCACACCAGCTCGCCGAAGTTTTGGGAGGAGTGTGCCGGCGTAAAACTATTCGGCTTAATATCGTAAAGCTCTACCTTAACGCCGTGAGTCGCAAGGTAATACGCCGCCTCCGCGCCTGCAAGACCGGCGCCTATAACTTTAACCCTGTTCATCTTCCCTGGGCGCGGGTGCGGAATAATCGCAGCCCTTTTCCGAGCACTTCAATTCGTTGCCGCGCTTGACGACGTAACCCTTGCCGCACTTAGGGCACTTGTCGCCCGTGGGTACGTCCCAGCTTAAAAATTTGCATTCGGGATAGCCCGTGCAGCCGTAATATATCTTGCCGTTTTTGGAGCGCATACGGCGCATAGGCTTGCCGCACGTCGGGCATTTGCCGTCGGTATGTTCGCCCTGCCGCGCGTTGCCGTCGGGCTTGTTGACGGGCTGTTTCGCGCCGCACGACGGGCACTCGTAATAGTTGCCGTACTTGCCCTTCTTTATGAACATAAAGCTGCCGCATTCGTGGCACTTCTCTTCGGTTATCTTGACGTCGATGGGCAGTATAGCCGAACATTCGGGGTAGTTGGGGCAGGCAAGGAATTTGCCGTACTTGCCGCTCTTGACCACCATATTCGCGCCGCACTTGGGGCAGCGCACGTCGGAAATTTCCACCTCGCTCTCGCTGACTATGTTGGAGCACTTGGGATAGTTGGAGCAGGCAAGATACTTGCCGTACTTGCCCATGCGCCTTATCATAACGCTTCCGCACTTTTCGCACTTGATGTCCGTTTCCTCGTCGCCGTCGCACGCCGCGGTGCGCAGCTTTTCGGCAAACGAAGGATAGAAGTCGGAAATAATCTTGTGCCAGTCTACGCCGCCCTCCTCGATTTTATCCAGCTCCTCTTCCATCTTGGCGGTGAAATCGACGTCCATAATGTCGGTGAAATAGTGCACCAGCACGTCGGTTATCTTATACGCAACCTCGGTGGGCACCATATATTTGCCGTCCTTTTCCACGTACTTGCGCTTGGTCAGCACGGATATTATCGAAGCGTACGTCGAAGGTCTGCCTATTCCCCTTTCGTCCATCGCCTTGACGAGCGACGCGTCGGTATAGCGCAGGGGCGGACGGGTGAATTTCTGTTCGCTTGTAAGCGCGGTCAAGTCGAGCTTGTCACCCTCGTTGAGCGGAGGTAAAAGCTTGCCGCTCTCCTCCTCGTCGTTCTCGCCGGGCTGAGCCTGCTGATAAGCCGCGGTGTAGCCGGCAAACAGCACTGTCTTGCCGCTCGCCTTAAAGACGTAACCCGCGCTGGTCGCCTCCACCTGCATGGAGTTGTACTGCGCTTCCGCCATCTGCGAAGCGACGAAACGGTCGTAAATGAGCTTGTAAATATTGTAGTGTTTTTTATCCAGATACTTCTTTACGCTTGCAGGGGTGACCTCTAAGTTTATGGGGCGGATAGCCTCGTGCGCGTCCTGCGCGCCCTTTTTGGTAGCGTAATAGTTGGGCTTTTCGGGCACGTAATCCTTGCCGAAGGTGCGCTCGATAAATTCCAGCGCGCTCTTCTGCGCCTCGACCGCGATACGCACGGAGTCCGTTCTTATATAGGTAATAAGCGCGATGTGGTCGCCGCCCACTTCCATACCTTCGTACAGGTGCTGCGCAACCAGCATGGTTTCGGGCGAGGACATTCCGAACTTGTTGGAAGCGTCCTGCTGCAATGACGAGGTCGTAAAGGGCGCGGGCGCGTGCTGTTTGCTTACGCCGCTTTTGACCTTGGTAACGACGAAACTGCCGCCCTTTATTTCCGCCTCCGCCTTAGCCGCGTCCGCCGCGGTAAGCGACGTTCCGCTCTTCTTTAACTGATATACCGCCTTGAAGGGCGCATATTTGGCGGGCAAATCGCGCAGCTGCGCCGTAAGCGTGTAATATTCTTCGGGAACAAACGCCGTAATCTCGCGCTCCCTGTCTACTATTAAGCGCAGTGCGACCGACTGAACGCGCCCTGCGGAAAGCCCGTCCTGTATGCGGTTGTTTAAAAAGGGCGAAAGCTTGTAGCCCACAAGCCTGTCTAAAACGCGCCTTGCCTGCTGCGCGTCCACAAGATTGTAGTCAATCTTTCTGGGGCTCTTCAACGCGTTCTGCACCGCGCGCGGAGAAATTTCGTTGAACTCCACCCTGTTGGCGCCGTCGGGGTCCATCCCGAGAACGGTCTGCAAATGCCAGCTTATCGCCTCGCCTTCGCGGTCGGGGTCGGTTGCAAGATAGACGCGGTCGGCCCTTTTCGCCTCGTCGGTCAGTCTTTTAATGACGTCCTTTTTGTTGGGCGTTATCTCGTAATGCGGTTCGAAATTCTCGGTTATCTTGACGCCGAGAGTCTTTTCGGGCAAATCCCTTACGTGACCGCCCGAAGCGTCCACGCGGAACTTTCCCTTTAAATATTTGGAGATGGTTTTTGCCTTGGAAGGCGATTCGACTATGATTAAATCCATATCATTCACCTGTATTTTTATATTGCGGCAAACGCGTTGCCGCCCGTTCTTATTATCAGTCCCTTTATTTCCATAAGCGAGCACACAGTCAGCGCGTCGCTCAACGCGGAGCCCAGCGCCGCGGCTATCGCTTCGGCGTGCATTTCGCCCCGCTCTTTCAACAGCTTATACACCGCTCTTTCGTCGCCTTCGAGCTCGGGCTCGCTCTTTTTCTTTTCGTCCGTATCTATGCCCAGAACGCTCAATATATCTTCCGCGCAGTCGCAGAGGAACGCGCCGCTCTTTATAAGCGCGTTACAGCCTGCGCCCGAAGGTACGCCCACACCGTAGGGAAACGCAAAGACGTCCCTTGAATAGTTTGCGGCGTACGAAGCCGTGGACAGCGCGCCGCTCTTTTCCGCGGCGGACACTACCAGCACTCCTTCAGTCAGCCCTGCCAATATGCGGTTGCGAAGAAGAAACGTGTGCCGCTGCACCCTTGTCATCGGCGGAAACTCGCTTACCGACAAACCGTTCTGTTCCACCTTTCTCAACAGGTCGGCATTCGCCGCGCCGCTGCGGCAATGACCGCCGGGCAGCACGCATATTATATTGCCGCTTTTCAGCGCGCCTTTTGCCGCCGCACCGTCCGCACCGTCGGCTACGCCCGTGACTACGGTAAGCTTTTTGCTTAGCTCCGCGCAAATGCTTTTACAAACTTCGGTCATCTGCGCCGTAGTCCTGCGCGAGCCCACCACCGCAAACTTGCGCGTTGCAAGCAGCGCCCTGTTGCCCTTTAAATACAACACCAGGGGAGGCACGGGGATTTGTTTAAGCAATCCGGGATAGTCCGCGCTCTTGACGGTAACGCACTGCACTCCCTTTTTGTCGAGAGCGGCAAGCACTTTGCCGCGGTAATTTTGGTCACGGAATTTTTCCCTTACTTTATTATATACTCCGCCGTCAAGCGTTTTAATCAGCGCTTCGGCATATTTTTGCCCGTCGTCCGTTTCGCCGTTTTCGGAAGCCAGCAGCAGCTTCTTCTGTTTGTAGTTGAGCTCTTCTATGCTGTCCGCGACTATTAGGTCGGTTTCACTTTTCGTATAATTCATCTTTCCGCCGTGCTGTCGAAGTTTCTGTACGACGTCGCTTCGAGTATATGCTTGGGCTTAATAATTTCCGAGCAGTCCAAATCTGCAATGGTGCGCGCAACCTTGATTATCCTCGAACGCGCCCTTGCGGAAAGGTTGAGCCTTTCGAACGCGGCGCGCAATATGCTTTCGCAGTCGGGGGACAGGCGGCAATATTCCTTAATCTGCCTTTCGCCCATATCGGCGTTTACGGTCACGCCCTCTTCGTTTAAAAATCTCTCGCGCTGAATCGCCCTCGCGCGCTCCACGCGCTTTTTGACTTCCGCGCTCGGCTCGCCGTCGCTTCCGCCCGCAAGCTCCTCGTATTTGATTCCGTCCACTTCAACCTGTAAATCTATTCTGTCCAGAAGGGGCCCGGAAATTTTGCCGCGGTACTTTCTTATCTGCGCGGGCGTACAGGTACACGTCTTTTCCTTGGAGCCGAAGTTGCCGCACGGGCAGGGGTTCATACTCGCGCACAGAATGAAGTCCGCGGGGAAGGTTACCGCGCCGCCCGCTCTGGCTATGGTTATCTTGCCGTCCTCCAGGGGCTGGCGCAACGCTTCCAGCGCACCGCGCGTGTATTCGGGCAGCTCGTCCAGAAACAGCACGCCCCTGTGCGCCTTGGAAATTTCGCCCGCCTTTATTTTGGTGTTTCCGCCACCGCACAGCGAAACGGTGGTTGCCGTGTGGTGGGGCGTACGGAAGGGGCGCAGCGATGCAATTCCGTCCTCGCCCAGCTCGCCCGAAACCGAAAGTATTTTGGTAACTTCCAGCGCCTCCTCGAAAGTCATATCGGGCATAATTGTGGGTATGCACCGCGCAAGCATGGTCTTGCCCGTACCGGGAGGGCCCGATAAAAGTATGTTATGACCGCCCGCAACGGCAATCTCCAGCGCGCGCTTGGCAACCGCCTGACCGCGCACCAGCGATAAATCGCAATCGTAGGATAAGCGCCCTTTTGCCGCCTCGAAGCTGCGCACCTGCACGGGCTCGAAGGGAGTGCCGCTTAAAAAGTCGAACGCTTCCCTTAAAGATTTTAACGCGTAAACTTCGATACCCTCGATATAACTTGCCTCGTTGGCGTTGCCGAAGGGCACTATGAATTTTTTAAAGCCCTTGCTCTTTGCCGAGATGAGAACGGGAAGTATGCCCGTCACCGCGCGCAAGCCGCCGTCCAGAGCAAGCTCGCCAAGCATAACTATGCCGTCGGTATCCGCCTTTAACTGCTCGCTTGCAACCAGCAGGGATATTGCGATGGGAAGGTCGTACTGACTGCCCTCCTTTTTAATATCCGCGGGCGCGAGGTTGACGGTTATCTTGTTGACGGGAAAGCGGAGCGTACTGTTGCGTATTGCCGAAAACACCCTCTCCTTGCTCTCCTTTACGGCAGTATCGGGAAGCCCGACCAGCTCGTAGGAGACCATGCCCTTGTTTATATCCGTTTCGACCTCGACAGGCACGCCGTCCAGTCCGACGACCGTGTAACTTGCAATCTTGGATAACATTTGTCTGTTCCTTAGTAAAAACTTTTGTCTACTCCCTCCGATTAGAAGCGAGCAGTTCAAGGCGCGTGAGTACCACCGAAGGAGCGTACACAGAAGTACGTGACTGAGGCGGCACGGAACGCAACGCCAAAATGCGACGCTTATAAGCGGAGAAGCAAATTAAAAAAGCTCCCGTTTGCGCAACGGGAGCTTATTTAATTATCTTATCTCCTGAATCTTAGCAGCCTTACCTGTCAGCCCTCTCAGGTAGTAGAGCTTAGCTCTTCTTACCTTACCTTTCTTGACTACCGCGATGGACGCGATTTTGGGAGAGTGAACGGGAAAGGTTCTTTCCACGCCTACGCCGAAAGATAAGCGGCGGACGGTGAAGCTTTCTCTTATACCGCCGTGCTTCTTTGCGATTACAACGCCTTCGAAGTTCTGAATTCTTTCCTTGGTACCCTCGATAACCTTAAAGCCGACCCTTACGGTGTCGCCTACGTTGAACGCGGGAACGCTTTCCTTCATTCCTTCCTTTTCAATGGCTTCTATCAACTTACTCATTTTGACTTTTCCTCCGATTAACCAAGTATTCTTGCGGCGGTTTTGCCGTAGCGGAATACCCGAAGTCTTTTAAATTTTTATTTGCTTTTTTTCAATTGCCATACTATCTTAGCAAATGAAAAACGAAATTGCAACTATTTTTACAGGGTGTATCGCAAATTTCACAAAACAAATTTTCTTAATAATTCCACCTCTATCCCTCGGCTAAGAAGCGAGCAAGACAAGGAGCGCGAGGAAAACCCGAAGGAGTTTACAATGAAGTAAATGACTGAGGGTTGCCGCAGCGCGACACAGTATTGCGACGCTTATGAGCCGAGCGCTTATATATAATATGTATTATATAAAGTAGCTCAATAAAACGCGTTTTCGATATGGTTTATCCCTGCCTTTGTGACTTCGATTATGTCGAAACGCACTGTGCAGTCTATTTGCCTGTGAGCGAAATAGTAACGCACGCAATTTTTATAGCGCTGCATACGCTTTTTGTCCACCGCCTGGTTGGGCGCGCCGAAATAGTCGTTCGAACGGGTTTTGACCTCTATAAACGCAAGCACGCCGTCCCTCTCGGCAATAATGTCCACCTCGCCGAACGGACACCTGAAATTGCGTGCCACTATCTTATAGCCGCTCTTTTCCAGATAGTCCGCCGCCCTGTTTTCGCCAGCAAAGCCCAGCCTTCTCTTCTCTCCGTTTATTGCCATCTCTTGGTGAAACTCCTGCGGTGTATGGGCGTTAAGCCGAACTGTTCGATTGCCTTAATGTGCGCCTGCGAGCCGTAGCCGACGTTGCTTTCGAAACCGTACTGCGGATATTCCTTTGCGTAGTCCGCCATAAGCTTGTCCCTGTACACCTTGGCGATAATCGAAGCCGCGCCAATCGAATAGCTTAGCGCGTCGCCCTTGATTATCGACCTTTGCGGAACGTCGATATCCAAGGTCATATTGCCGTCGGTAAGCACGAAGGCGGGCGCGATTTCCAAGCCCTCCACCGCGTTCTTCATACACAGCCTGGTTGCCTGCAAAATGTTGATTTGGTCTATAATTTGCGGTTCGACGCGGCATATGCGGTAGGCAACCGCCTTTTTTAATATGTTTTCGCTTAGCATTTCACGCTTTTTTGCGGTAAGCTTTTTGCTGTCGTCCACGCCCTCAATAAGGTCGTCAAGCGGCATTATGACGGCGGCGCACACCACGGGACCGGCAAGCGGACCTCTGCCCACCTCGTCGACTCCGCAAATATATTTATAGCCCTTTTCAAGCAATTCTCTTTCGTATCGTATCTTGTCCATATTAAAAAACAAAGCCCTTGCAATCGTTCAAATCGTCAAGCGTGACCTTGCCCAGCCTGCCCTTGCGGAAGTCGTCTATGACCGCCTTTTCGCCGCGCTCGTAATCGTAATCGTTTCCGCGCAGGACGAAGCCGCGGCGCATACATACCTTGTCCAGCATTTCAAGCGGAGTAATCTCCACGCCGTTCTGCGCCCCCGCGCCTATGCCGTATCTTTCGGCAAGCGCCGCGGGGTACTTTTCCTTAAGCTCCGCCAGCAGCGCCAGGGCGATATCGTCCAAATCGAGAATGTCGTCGTTCAGGCTGCCCACGTACGCAAGGCGCACGGCAAGACTCTGATTGACGAACGAGGGCGGCGTGGTGCCCGGCGTATCCAGAAGCTCGTACCCGTCCAGCCGTATCCACTGTTTGCCGCGCGTTACGCCAGCCTTGTTTCCCGTCTGGGCGCGCGCGTTTCCCGCAAGCAGGTTGATAACCGTGCTCTTGCCCGTGTTGGGCACGCCGCACACCATAAAGCGGAAAGTCTGCGTGTATCCCTTTTGCGCGTTCCTTTCGCGCTTGCTTGCAACGAGAGCCGCAACCGCATCCGACAGCGCCCTGCGCGAACGGCTGTCCGCGGCGTTAATGCGCACGCACGGCGCGCCGCTGTCGCGTATGAGCTTAGCAAACGCGTCGGCTTTCCCGTCTGCAAGGTCGCCCTTGTTCAGAACGTATAAAACGGGCTTTGCCCCGAACATTTTTTTAAGCGCGGGATTGAACGACGAAGCGGGGCAACGCGCGTCGAGCACGTAGATAACTCCGTCGCAGACGGCTACGTTCTCCTCCATCATGCGCATTGCCTTGGTCATATGCCCGGGGAACCATTGTAAGGTCTTCATTTTACGTCACCTGTAATTACTTTTTAAGAAGGTCGGGGCGGCGCTCCCTGGTCAGCTTTTCGCTCTGCTCCCTGCGCCACTTGTCTATTTCCGCGTGGTTGCCAGATAGCAGCACCTCGGGCACGCCCGCACCGTTATAGACCGCGGGGCGCGTGTACTGCGGATATTCCAGCAGCCCGTCCGAAAAGCTTTCGTCCACGAGCGAGCCCGCCGCAAGCACTCCGTCCACGTAGCGCGCAACACTGTCGCAGATGACCATTGCGGGCAGCTCGCCGCCCGTAAGCACGTAGTCGCCGATGGATATTTCCTCGTCGAAATACATATCCAGCGCGCGCTGGTCCACGCCCTCGTAATGACCGCACAGAATGACGATATGCTCACGCTGCGAGAGGCTGAGCACCTTTTGCTGTGTGAGCCGCTCCCCCTTGGGCGAGGTGTAAATTCTCAACGCCCTGTGGTCGGGGTCGACCGCCTCCACCGCGCTTCCTACGGGCTGGGGCATCATGACCATGCCCGCGCCGCCGCCGAAGGGATAATCGTCGCATTTCTTGTGCTTGTCCGCGGAATAGTCGCGTATGTTTACAATTTCAATTTCAAGCTTTCCGCCCTCCACGGCGCGCCCTATTATGCTCTCCTTGAGCGGCGCGAACATTTCGGGGAAAAGCGTCAAGACCGTAATTTTCATAATTATTTTTACTCGTCGAGCGCGACTTCCTTAAACCGCGCCGCACTGACGGTTATTTTGCGCGCGGACAAATCCACGTCGGCAATCAGCCCCTTGACCGCGGGGAAAACGACCTTTTTGCCGTTGCCCTTTTTAAGCTCGTAAATATCCGTCTTTGCAGGGGTAACGCTTTCGACCGTACCGATTTCTCTGCCCGTATCGTCAACCACCGTGCAACCGATTAAGTCGGCGATATAAAAGGTGTCTTCGGGAAGCTGGGGGGCGTCCCCGCGCAATACCTCGATATCCAGTCCGCGCAGAAGCTCGGCAGCGTTTCTGTCGGCTATGCCGCTTAAGGTTACGAACGCACAGTTGCCGCCCTGGGGGCGCACTTTAAGCATTTTATAGGCGTTTCCCCCTATATATACCCTGTCGAACGCCTGCAAATCCTCGGGACAGTCGGTCATTGTCAGTACTTTTACTTCGCCGCGTATGCCCTGCGGCTTTACTATAGTTGCAATAGTCAAATAATCTTTCATAGCGGTAATATGAGAAAAAGGTGTGCGCTCACACCTTTTCCTTAATTTCTATAAAATACTTTTTCTCTTCTCTGGGAGTATAAGCATTGACAATCGTCCTGAGCGCCTTTGCTATTTTGCCCTGCTTGCCGATTACTTTGCCCATATCCGAGGGGTCCAGAAGCACGGTAACTTCAACCGCGGTTTCCTTTTCCTCCACCTTATATTCGATTTCTCCGGTCTTGTCGGCAAAACGCTCGACGACGTATTTAATTAAAGCTAAGGTATCCATAATTTATTACTTCTTCTTTTTCTTGTCGTTGGTCTTGGGAGCGGAAAGCTTTTTGGACTGCTCCATAGCGCCGACCTTTACAAGATAGCTTTTTACCGTCTCGGTAGGCTGAACGCCCTTTGCAAGCCACGCCTTTGCCTTTTCCACGTCGATATTGATTTCAGCGGGGGACTTGAGGGGGTCAACGTAACCGATTTTGTCGATGTACTCGCCCGACTGCGCCTTTCTGGAATCGATAACGACTACTCTGTAGAAGGGGGACTTCTTGT
>CAMWWA010000026.1 GCA_947177825.1 uncultured Clostridia bacterium | reverse complement strand
CCGCATTGTCCGTGTCGGCAAACCAGTTGACTATATTGCGCGCGGTGATGGCGCCTATATCCCTCATACCGATAAGTTCTTCCTCGGTTGCCGACCGCAAACCATCGACGCCGCCGAACCTTTCGACGAGCGCTTTGGAAGCAACCTTACCCACGCCGTCCACGCCCAGTGCAAAGACGAACGCGTCGGCGTTTACCGTCCTGCTCTTGTCTATTGCGGCAAGCAAATTGCTTATCTTTTTATCCTTAAACCCTTCGAGTTTTCCTATATCTTCGGCGGTAAGCGAATAGAGCTGCGAAGGCTTAATTACGTCCAGAGTGTCGAACATAAGCGTTGCGGTCGCCTCCGAAAATCCGTCGATATCCATAGCGTCCTTGCTTGCAAAGTGCGCCAGCGTTGCGACGACGCGCGGCTTGCACAGCCTGTTGGTGCAGAAAATATTTGCGCCGATTTCCGAAAGCTCTTCTCCGCAGAAAGGGCATTTGTCGGGCTTTTGAACTTCCTCGCTTTTGTCGGTATGCCCGATACAGCCCAGAATTTCGGGAATGACTTCGTTGGAGCGGCGGATAAGCACGCGGCTGTTTATCCTGACGCCCTTTTTCTTTATGTCGCCGAGGTTGTTCAGCGTTGCCTTTCTGACGGTAACGCCGCCCAAATCAACGGGCTCGACTTCGGCAAGCGGCGTAAGCTTGCCCGTTCTGCCCACCTGCCAGCGCACGTTGTTGACAACCGTCTCAGCCTCCTCCGCCTCGAACTTGAACGCCATTGCCCAGCGCGGAAATTTGTCCGTGTAGCCTATGCTTTCGCGCACGGTTGCGTCGTTGAGTTTTATTACCGCGCCGTCAGTCAGAACGTCCAGACTCTTGCGCCCAACTTCGATTTCCTCGACCGCGGAAATGACCTCCTCTTCCGAACCGCAAACGCGCAAAAAGGGAAAGACCTTAAAGCCGTTGCGCTTTAAAAACTCGAAGTGCTCCTGCTGGGTGGGCAATTCCCCGTCCGACATGTAGTTGACGTTGTAAAAAAGTATTTCGGGCTTGCGCTCCGCCGTCACTTTGGGGTCCAAATTCCGTATCGCCCCAGCCGCGGCGTTGCGCGCGTTTTTAAGCTGTTCCTTTGCCGTCCTGTTGTATTCTTCCAGCACGGACAGCCTTATAACCGCCTCGCCCTGCACTTCCAAAAGCCCTTTATAGTCTATGGTCAAAGGGAAGCTTTTTATGGTCAGGCACTGCGCCGTCACGTCCTCGCCTTCCACGCCGTTGCCCCTGGTGGTGGCGCGCACGAACTTGCCGCCGTCGTAGGTTAAGCACATAGTAAGCCCGTCAAATTTGTATTCGACGGTGAATATAGGGCGCTCAACAGCTTTTTTAATGCGCGTGAAGAACGCCGAAAGCTGGTCGTAGGTTACCGATTTATCCAGACTGTACAGCCTGTGAATATGCGCGTGCTTTTCGAATTTTTCAATGGGCTCGCCGCCGACGCGCTTGGTGGGGCTGTCGAACTCGACCACCCCCGTCTGCTCTTCGATTGTCCTAAGCTCGTCGTACAGTCTGTCGTACTCCCTGTCCTCAACCGACGGATTATCCAGAACGTAATATTCGTACGCCCACTTATTTAAAGTATCGATTAGATATCTTACTCTTTCCTTCATAACGTTATCCTATTATTGTGTAAATACCCAAACCAAAAGGAACGCGACACAGTATTGCACCGCTTATAATCAAAGAATTTCCAACGGAGCTATGGAAGCCGAAAGCTCCTTTATGCCCTGATTTTCAAACGCTATATCCACCACCGAACCGCCGTTTTTAAGCGCGATTACCGTGCCCGTGCCGAACTTGGGGTGTTTGACTTTGCAGCCGACGTAATACTTTTTGCCGCCCGTCTTTTGCGCCGCAGGCTTATTGGTGCCGAACGACGAAGCCGGCGAAAACGACTTTTTGGGTTGCGAATACGAAGGCACGGGGTCGGGCGAATAGCCGTCGTCCGCGGAGTATAATCCCCTTCCGCGCGAGGACGTACCTTCCCAGAAGTCGCCCTCGTACCCGTCGCCGCCGTACGAGCTCTTGCGCGAGCCGTACGAGCCGTAATTATTATAGGTGCTGCGCGTACCGTAGCCGCCTCCGTAGCCGCCCGAATATCCGCCGTAGGACGACGGGCGCCTTGCGTAGCTTTCGTCCTCCTGCGCCTTGAAGTTGCCTTTAAGCTCGCGCACGAAGGGCGAAGGAATGGTCGCCTCCCTGTGCCCGTACAGATAGCGGCTCTTGGAGCGCGTCAGCCATAAAAGCTTTCTTGCGCGCGTGATGGCGACGTACATAAGCCGCCTTTCCTCCTCGATAGCCGCGGGGTCGTCCTTGGCGCGCGAGGTGGGCATAATGCCCTCTTCCAGTCCGCATATTATGACGTTGTTGAATTCCAGTCCCTTTACCGAATGTATGGTTGCAAGCGTGACGTAATCCCCGTCGTCCATATCGTCGGTATCCGAAGCCAGCGTGACCTGATTGAGATAGTCGTTTAGAGTCGCCGTGGGATTGAGCCTTACGTAGTCGTCCACCGCCGCAATAAACTCGTCCAGGTTGGCAAGCTTGGCGTCGCCATCGGCGATGTCGTCGTAAGCCGACTTCAAATCGGTTGAAATTATAATGTCGCGCACCAGGTCGCCGACAGTCATGCTCTGCGCCGAAACGACAAGATTTTTAAGCACCTTGGCAAAGTCACCTATCTTTGACTTCGCCGAAGCGGGCAGTGCAAGTCTTTCCACATCTATGCACGCGTCGTACAGCGAAAGTCCCTCGCTCTGCGCGTACTGCGCCATAACCTCCAACGTCTTTGCGCCTATGCCGCGGCGCGGCACGTTGATAATGCGCGTGAACGCCTCGTCGTCGAACGGGTTGGAAATGAGGCGCATATATGCGAGAACGTCCTTTATTTCCTTGCGCTCGAAGAACTTGAAGCCGCCGAAAACTTTATAGGGTATGCCGTACTTTGCAAACTCCTGCTCATAGGCGCGCGTGAGGGCGTTTATGCGCATTAAAATTGCGAAATCGGAGTATTTGCCCCCCGCATATACCGCGGCGTTTATGGTTTTTGCCGCAAAAAGCGCCTCGTCCTTCTCCTCGTCCGCCTGCACGTATTCGGGCTGTACGCCCTCCTCCGCGTCCGTCCATAGCATCTTTTCTTTGCGCGCGCCGTTGTGCGCGATTATCGTGTTCGCAAGGTTTAAAATGGACTTGGTAGAGCGGTAGTTGCGCTGTAATTTATATATCTTCGCCTGCGGATAGTCCTTGTCGAACCGCAGAATATTTTCAATCTCCGCGCCGCGCCAGCCGTATATCGACTGGTCGTCGTCACCTACGACAAACAGGTTGCCGTGTTTTGATGCAAGCAGCTTTATAATGTTGTACTGCACCGAGTTCGTGTCCTGGAACTCGTCCACGTGTATGTAGCGGAACTTGTCCGAAAGGTAATCGCGCACCTCCGCGTTCCCCCTCAGCAGCCGCAGCGTTTCAACCAGCAAATCGTCAAAATCGAGAGCGTTATTGGCTTTAAGCTGGGCGTTGTACCTTTCGTATACCTCCACGGCGGGTTTTATATTTTCCTCGTATTTATACCTCTGCGCGTACAGGTCGGGGTCGAGCCCCAGCATCTTTGCGTTGCCTATGTGGTACTTGACCGACTTTAAAATTTTTTCGTCGTAATCCAGTTCCTTGAAAATCTTTTTAATGACGTTGGCGCGCTCGGTTTCGCTGTAAATGGAAAAGTTGGGCTGTATGCCCGCCGCCTCGCCATAGCGGCGCAGTATGCGCAAGCACATAGAATGGATAGTGCAAATCCACATACTTGCCACGCTACCGAGCACGCTTTCCAGCCTATCACTCATCTCGCGCGCCGCCTTGTTGGTAAAGGTTATGGCAAGAATATCCCAGTGCGAACACAATCTTTTATCCAAAATGTGCGCTATGCGCGAGGTAAGCACCCTCGTCTTGCCGCTTCCGGCGCCTGCAAGCACTAAAACCGCGCCCTCGGTATCGAGCACGGGTTTAAGCTGTTCTTCGTTGAGTTTTGCAAGTATTTCGTCCATAAGTGTACAATTTGTATTATACCACAAAGGGCGCGTATAATCAAGGAATTGACTATAACGCGCTCTCTTTTTCTTTTCTGTATTTTTCAAGTGCCGCAAGGTATTTGGATGACAGCTCCATGGTGTAACGCTGTCGCTCCTCGTAGGACAGGGTGTTGAAATATTCCCTGTCGGTCAGCCTGCCTATGGCGTCGGAGGTTTCTCCGCACTCGTCCAGAAGCTTTTTGACCTTTAAATAGAATTCGTCCTCCGCCTCGCCGCGGATAACGCTTTTGACTTTATCGTACAGGTGTGATTTTACTTTGCCGGCGTTCTTGCCGTTCTTTTCCGCCTCGCGCGCGGTGGTATCCACGTCCTCCTTGCACCGCCGCCAGAAGTCGGTGCCCAGCCGCCGTTTCGCCTGTTTTGCAATTGCCTTGATATCGTCCATTTTACACCTTACAACAACTTATTCACGCCGTCTACATTTAGCGCGTTTTTGCGACATATATTTCAATGAAAAAACTCTACCGAAGTTTTAGCTTTGGTAGAGTCTCAATTTTTCAGTTCTTATTTCTCTTTCTTGCGGCTTCGCTCTTCTTACGCCTCTTTACCGAAGGAGATTCATAGAATTCTTTCTTTCTGAGGTCGCCGATGATACCGTCGCGTGAGCACTTTCTCTTAAATCTTCTCAGTGCGCTTTCTACGGACTCGTTCTCGCCTACTCTTATAGTCGACATTGCTTTTTCACCTCCTCTCGTTCAAAGATTGTTATGCGTAAAACCGAAACGCTTACAAATTATACCAAAGCACGCGGCAAAAAGTCAAACGAATTACAAGTGAATTTTGCGTAAATTTTGTATACTTTTTTACAGCCCTATCGCGGCGTATATAACGTTGATTACTATGCCGACGATGACCGCGATTGCGTACAGCGAAATTACTAAAAGAATATTCCTTTTTATCTTTTTTGTGTTCTTTAAAAGCACCACAAGCCCCAGCCCGGCGTTGGTGCATAAGCCCGCAATGCAGCTGCCGAAGGTTATGCCGCCCTTGACGAAGGTTTCGGTTATGACAGTGGACGACGCGCAGTTGGGAATAAGCCCCACCGCCGCGGTGATAAACGGCTGTATATACGCGCCGCCTATCAGCCCCTTGGCAATGGTATCCTCGCCCACCTCCGCGATAATAAAGCCGAGTACCAGGTTTACTATCAGTATAAACGCCGTAACCTTTAAAGCGTGCAGAAGCGGTTCGACGATATACAGTCTGACGGAGGATTTGCCCGCGTGGTCGTGTCCGCACGAGTAGGAAGTTATTTCGCCCGAGTTGCCGTAAAGCGGCTGAACGTCCGCGTGCCTGTCGGGGATAATCAGATTGATTAAATACCCTGCCGATACTGCGACTAAAAGCTTGATTAAAATGAGCGGAAGAATGGACTGTGCCGCCTGGGCGTTAAGCGGACTGTTGACCAGCAGAATTATAAGCGCTTCGTCGCTGGTTGCAAGAAACACCGCCATAATCGTGCCCGTGCGGATGAGCCCCGAATCGTACAGTCTTGCAGCCATAACCGAAAAACCGCACTGCGGAACAAGCCCCGTCGCACTGCCTATAAGCGGCGCAAGCGGACCTTGAAGCGCACGGCGACTCTTGGCGGCGGTCGTGCCGTTTTCCAAAAGCTCGATGAGCATATATATTATTAAGATAAACGGGAATACGATAAGCGTATCCTTTAACGCGTCGAGTACAACTTCCAATGGGCACCTTATATGCGGCGTTTAAAGCCGTAGTACTGTTATTGCCTTAAGCGGGTGTTTTTATACCTTTAATAATTACACCGCCGAACTTATCGGCGGCGCAATCAAAATTTTAAGTTATCTTTTTTTCTTTTCTTCCTTTTTGGGAAGGCTGAACTTTTTCTTCAGCGCCTCTTCCTCGGCGTAACCGAGGGGTACGAAATCCGCGTCCGAAAAGTCCGTCTTGTGATAGCCTTCGTCCCTTTCCAAAAGGGTGAGTCTGGTTTCCGCGTCAAACACGAACGCCCTGGTCATATCTGCGCACAGATTAACCTCGGCACCCTTTTCAACGCCTTCCGCCCTGACGACGAACGAAAGCTTTCCGCCTTCGCACTCGCAGTCGGCGTAAGTCGCTCCCGCAATCTCTTCCGCGGCGGCAACCTTAGCCTTTATAAAGCCGTCCGCGCCTACCGTCATATCCTCGGGGCGGATACCAAGAATAATCTTCTTGCCCGTACCTGCGTACTCGCCGAGGGAAGCAAAGCGCTTAACGATGTTTTCGGCAAGCTTGAAACGCACGCCGCCGCTGACCGCGTACACGCCGCTATCGTCCTTTTCCACAGTCGCGCCGTTGACGAAGTTTACCGTGGGCGAACCGATAGTAAAAGCAACGTACGCGCTTGCGGGATAGTCGTAAAGGTTTGCGGGCGTGTCCACCTGCTGTAAAAATCCTTCGCGCAGGACTATCATACGCGTAGCCATAGTCAGCGCTTCGTTGACGTTCTTGCTTGCGTACACGAAAGTGCCGTTCATTCTGACCTGCAAATTTATGAGCACGGAGCGCAGCCTTTCCCTGACGTCGGGGGATATGCCCGAAATGGGGTCGTCCAGAAGATAGAGCTTGGGCTCCCTTACTATCGCCCTGCCGAACGCCGCCTTCTGCTTCTGCTCGGTGGTGAGAACTTTGGGCTTGCGGTAGAGCACGTCGGTGAGTCCCAGAATTTCAGCCGCCGCCTTGACGCGCTGTTCTATGACCGTGCTGCTCGCCTTTCTTATCCTGAGGCCGTACGCCATATTTTCGAAAATATTGAGCGAGGGATAGAGCGTGTTGCCCTGGAATATCATTGCGACGTCCCTGTCGCGCGAGCTTTCCTGCGTGACGTCCTTGTCGCCCACTATAATCTGTCCCTCGGTGGTTTCGTCAAGCCCCGCGACCAATCTTAAAAGCGTAGTCTTGCCGCTCTTTTCGCCGCCGACCACCGCGACGAATTCGCCGCTCTTGAGTTCTAAGTTGACCTTGTAGAGCGCGAGCGCGCCCGAAGGATATATTTTGCTGACCGATTTAAGCTGTAAATTTGCCATTGTTTGCTCTCCTACTGACAATCATACCACAAAAGCAAATTTTTACCAACCACTACGCGCTTGTTTTATCAAAAAAAATCGTAAAATTTTTGACGGCGCGCACAAAGCCGCCTTTCGCGTGCGGTCAAATTGTTGCAAAGAGGGGCGCGGTGCGGTACAATATAATTATGAACGCGAAAAATTACGACGCCGAAATGAAGAAAATTATTGCGGAGCTTGACGGCGCAAAGCCGCGCCTTTTGCTGCACGCCTGCTGCGCGCCCTGCTCCTCCGCCTGCCTGGAAAGGCTGCACCCGCACTTCGGCGTGACGGCGTTTTTTTATAATCCCAACATCGAGGACGGGGAATATTTAAAGCGCAAAGCCGAGCTTATCCGCTTTATAAACGAAACGGGCTGGGCGGATATACGCGACTGCGAACACGACATTGCGGCATACTATTCCGCGGTGAAAGGTCTGGAAGACTGCCCCGAGGGCGGCGAACGGTGCGCGGCGTGTTTTAAGCTCCGCCTCGAACGGACGGCAACCGAGGCAAAGAAAGGCGGATACGATTACTTTGCAACCACTCTTACTTTAAGCCCGTTGAAGAACGCCAAGCTTATAAATCAAATAGGATACGAACTTGCGGAAAAGTACGGCGTTAAGTGGCTGCCCAATGATTTTAAAAAGGCGGACGGATATTTGAGGAGTCTGCAGCTGAGCGGCGAGCACTCTTTGTACCGCCAAAATTATTGCGGCTGCGTATTCTCCCTGCCAAACACTTGATAAAAATTTTAAAGAGTGTTAAACTATTTATGACTTTATGCGCATAAAAAGGAAAAGCTTATGGATATAAACAGATACTCCCCGAGTTATTCGGTAACCCAGAAACACATGACCAAGCTTGCCGATTACTCCACCGAGGAATTGTTCGAGCTGCTGTACGCCACGCGCCAGATGAAGGCGAAGTTTGCGGCGCACGAGAACACCGCAATTTTGCGCGGCGTGACTATAGCGCTTCTCTTCAACGATTCGTCGCTTAGAACGCGCTCCGCGCTGGAAATAGGTATTAAGCAGCTTGGCGGCGACAGCGTAAACCTGCCTTACAGCGAAAACGATATGCGCGCAGGCGAAAACATTAAAGACGTCGTAAACGTAATTTCGCGCTACGGCGTGGGCGCGCTGATTACGCGCGGCATTGCCCAGAACGAGCTTGAAAGCTTTGCCGAGGTTTCGCCCATACCCGTAATAAACTCCACCAACAGCGATTTCGTGCCCATGCAGGCGCTCAGCGATTTGTACACCATTTGGGAACACAAGAAGAAGCTGGAAGGCGTTAAGCTTGCGTATATCGGCAAGGGCACCAACGTTGCGGCTTCCCTTCTGATGGGCGCGGTAAAGTGCGGTATGGAGGTTGCAGTTGCAACGCCCGAATCCTTTACCGTTAAGACCGAACACGTTGAAAGGGCGGAACAGTACGGAAGCATTACCGTAACCGACGACCCCCTGTTTGCCGCGAAGAACGCGGACGTCGTTTATACCGACAGCTACCACTACCATTCGCAGCTTTCCGAGGAGGAGGCGACGGCGCTTGCCCCCTACAAGGTGAACAACCGCATTATGGCGGTTGCCGCAGGAACGGCTATATTTATGCACCCCCTGCCCGCACGCCGCGGCATAGAGGTTGCGCCCGAGGTCATCGACGGAAAACAGAGCATAGTTTACGAGCAGTCGGAAAACAAGCTGCACGCCATTAAAGCGCTGCTTGCATTGCTTATCAAATAAAAAACAATATTAAAAACGAAAGACCGCGCAACTTATCCGTTGCGCGGTCGCTTTTTATTTTGATTGAAATTTTCAGTTGTTTTCGGAACGGTGCAGAGTGACCGTAACGATTTCGGGGCGGTTGAAAAGACGCAAGGGGCACTGCGAATTGCCCAGTCCGCGCGAAATTACCTGCCGCATATTGCCGCACTGATGCACTCCCGAGGTGTATTTGGGGAAGAGCCCCTGCCCCGGCGAATAGAAGCCTATGCCCGTAAACGGCAGCCGCCACTGTCCGCCGTGCGCGTGACCGCAGAGCGTTAAGCCGTAGCCTGCCATAGCGTACTTGTCGATATACTGCGGCAGGTGGGCAAGCAGAATATTAAACCCTTCGCCGCCGTTCAGATTATAGAATTTGCCGCCCTTTATATGCGCGCAGTTTACCCCCGTTATCCTGACGCCGAACGCGCTAACGCTCTCGTCGTCCAGCACGGTTGCGCCAGCCTCCTTAAGCCGTTTGGAAAAGGTGCGGTAGCGCGTGCTGCGCATTTCGTGGTTGCCGCTTACGTAGTACACGGGCGCAATCTTGCTAAGCTTTTCGCAGACCTCCACAGCCGCCTGAATATCGCGTTCGCGGTACTTGTGAATGATATCGCCCGTGATTGCTATAAAATCGGGATTGCACGCCTTTACGCGCGCAACCAGCCGCTTATTGCCCTTGCCGAAACGCTTGCCGTGCAGGTCGGAAAGGTGCACGATTTTCACGCTCTTTTCGGGCGCTTCCGCACTTTCTATAACGTAGTCGGAACGTGTTATGCAGTTGTTCGAAAAGAGCACGAACGCGGCGATAAGCAGTATAAAAAGCACGCATCCGCCGCAAATCAACGCGATATATAGCGGTTCCATTTAACTTTTTGCAATTATCCTGTAAATATTTTTGCCCATATCCGAAAAGCGTTTTTCGTGTTCGGTTACTATATTTTCGGTGTCGGCAAGCGAGGCTAAATCCTCGCACTTTTCCAAAATTTCATATCCGCACTCCGTAAAGCTTTCCAGCGAAAAGCGGTAAAAATCGCCGTCGTCCGTCTTCTGCACGATTTCGCCGCCATCTTTCAAAAGCGTTCTGTACATATTCAAAAAACGCGGATGGGTGAGGCGCTGTTTTGCGTAGCCCAGCTTGGGCAGAGGGTTGGAAAAATTGAGGTAAATTTTATCCACCGTCCCCTCCTTTATGTAGCGCGGCAGCACCTCGGCGGCGCTGTTTATAAAGTGAACGTTTTTAAGGTTTTCCGCCTTCGCTCTTTCCACCGCCTCGATTAAAACGTTGGAAATTTTTTCGACCGCAACGAAGTTGATTTGAGGGTGGCGCGCGGCGAGCTCGCATACGAATTTGCCCTTGCCGCAGCCAATTTCCAGACGGACGGGATTGGCGTTTCCGAACAGTTTTAAAAAGTCAAGCTCCTCCCTCTCCGCGGCGGCGTGCTTCATATTCTTGTCGGTTAAATCGGCAACGGTAAGAATATCGCCGCAGGCCGAAAGTCTTTCATCCAAATGTGATTTTCTGTGCATTCTCATAAGCGGAATTTTATCACATACCGCCCACGCGTTGCAAGTGAAATGCGCACGGGTTAATTTTATTTTTATTTCGACTAGCCGCGTTTTATTCCGCGCGCGCAAAGTTATAAGTATATAAGTCGGGTGAAAATAATTTTGAAAAGGAGAAAATTTTGACCATAATTCAAGTTATAGACACCTTTACTTTTTACGGTCTGGACGTGATTGCGCTTGCCACGGCAACCTGTATTCTGGTGCAGATTGCAAAAGTCACGCTCTTTAAAAAACGCCGTAAGCAGGCGCTTACCTTTCTTCCCTTTATAGTGGGAAGTCTGCTGTACGCGGGCTATGCGGCGCTGCTGCATTTAAGCTTTAAATTCGTTGCCGACAACTACGTGGAGGTGATAGAGCACGGCTTTTCCGTGGGCGCGCTTTCCACCGTGATTTACGTCTGGTACGAACAGTTTATGCGCGGCAAAAAGAGCGTGAGCGCGACCGAAAGCGTGATTGCAACGCTGATTGAGGGCTACGTTCCCGACGAGCAGACGGAGAGCACAGCCGCGCGCATAGCGCAGGCAATCGAGCGCGACGTGACGGGTGACGGCGCGAAAAAGATTGCCGACATCCTTTCCGAAAATCACCCCGAAGAGGTGACCGAAAAGGATATAAAAATGCTGGCGCGTTTAATAATCGAAACGCTTGCGCATATCAGCATAGGATAAAGTACCGTAAAAAAACAGCTCGGGCGGAGCGCGGATTTTTCGCGCGCAGCCCCCGCCATATAGCGACTGTTGAGTATAAAAAACTCCCAACCCCCGAGCCCCACAAGAAGATCTGATGCCCTGTTAGGCGTATAAAAAAA
>CAMWWA010000025.1 GCA_947177825.1 uncultured Clostridia bacterium | reverse complement strand
GCGGTGTAAAGCCCCTGCACCTTTTTGAATTCCAGGGTGGGGTAGATATCCAGCGTGTCTATGCAGTCGTATTCAATGGCGTAGGCAAAGCGCATAATGTCGGCGTTTTCCAGCCCCTCCACCGTGCGGTACATTTCAATCTGTATGTCGTGGGGGAGGGAGGAGGACATTCCCTGAACGTACGCTTCCAGCGTGTCAGCGCCCTCGGGCTCGATAAAAATCTGGTGCCTTTCCTTGTCGGCAAAGCGCACTACCTTTGTTTCTATGGAGGGGCAGTACCTCGGTCCCGTAGACTCTATCGTGCCGTTGTAAAGGGGCGAACGGTCAAGGTTGTCCAGAATGACCTTGTGGGTGGCAAGGTTGGTATAGCCCAGGTAGCACGGCATTTTGTTTTCGGGGGGATTTTGCGTGATAAAAGAGAACGGTCCCACGTTGTTTTCGCCATACTGGGGGGTCAATTTGCTCAAATCCACCGTGCGGAAGTCCACTCTCGCGGGGGTGCCCGTCTTGAAGCGGCGCACATTAAAGCCCAAGTTAAGCAGGTTTTCGGTCAGCGCGTCGGCGGCGGAAAAGCCGTTCGGTCCGCTCTTTTTTATGACGTCGCCCGTGATGGTCTGCGCGTTTAAATATACGCCCGTGGCAAGCACTGCGGCGCGGCAGTTTATAACTCCGCCGTAGGCCGTTTTAAGCCCCGCAACCTTGCCGTCCTCGACTATAACTTCCGCAACCTCGCCCTGAATAATTCGCAGGTTTGCGGTGTTTTCCAGCACGCTCTTCATCCGCGCGTGATAGGCGTTTTTGTCCGACTGGCACCTTAACGACTGCACCGCCGCGCCCTTGCCGACGTTAAGCATTTTAATCTGCAGTGCGGTGGCGTCGGCGTTAACGCCCATCTCACCGCCCAGCGCGTCTATTTCGCGCACGAGATGACCTTTAGCCGTGCCGCCTATCGAGGGGTTGCACGCCATAAAGGCAATACTGTCGAGATTTAACGTGAGCAGCGCGGTTTTAAGTCCCGTGCGCGCAAGGGCAAGCGCGGCTTCGCAGCCTGCGTGTCCCGCGCCGACTACCGCGGCGTCATACGTGCCAAGTGAAAATTCTTTCATAATGCTAAAAATTTACGCCCGCCGAAGCGGGCGTTCAATAAACTATTTCTTTAAGATAATGTTTTTAATGTCGTCAATGTCTTTCGCCATCTTGTCGCTTACGGCAATCATGCCCTCGACTTTGTCGCGCGAGTACAGGATTGTGGTGTGGTTTCTGTCGCCCAGCTCCTTGCCAATCGACATAAGGGGGAGGGACAAAAGCTCGCACATAAGATAGCAACAGACCTGTCTGGGCAGCACGAGCTCCTTCTTCTTGCACTTGCCTATAAGCTCGTTTTTGGTGACTCCGTAAAAACCGGTAACGGCGTTTATTACGCTTGCGGGGGTAATCTCCTCCGCGCCGCCCTCGGAAACGGCTTCGTTCAAAGCGCTCTTTGCAAGGGCTACGGTTATGGGCGTTTCGTGCAGTTTGCTTGCGAATATTACCTTGGTAAGCCTGCCTTCAAGCGTTCTCACGTCGTCGCCCGAATCCTGCGCAAGGAAGGATAGCACCTCGTCGGGTACTATGCACTTCTTTTCGAACGCCTTCTTCTTTAAAATGGCAATCTTGGTTTCCAGGTTGGGCGGCATTACGTCGAACACGAGTCCGCCCGAAAAGCGCGTTCTTAATCTCTCTTCGAGTGCGGTCAGCTCCTTGGGGGGCTGGTCGGACGTAATAACTATCTGCTTGCCGCGCGAAATAAGTTCGTTAAAGGTGTGGAAAAATTCTTCCTGAACCGCCTTTTTGTTGGCAATAAACTGTATGTCGTCGATAATGAGGACGTCGGCGCTGCGGTAGTGCTGTCTTAACCTGTTGCTCTTTTCGCGCGCGTCGGGGCCTTTGGATGCGAACATAGTATCTATAATTTCGTTTACGAACTGCTCGCAGGTGGCGTAAACGACTTTAAGGTTGGGCTTTTCGGCAATTATCTGGTTGGCAATCGCCTGAATTAAGTGGGTTTTGCCCAAGCCCGTGCCGCCGTAAATGAACAGTGGGTTGTAAACGCCCGCGGGGTCGTCGGCAACGTTTTTTGCCGCCTCGAACGCAAACAGGTTGTTGCCCGCAACGAAGCTGTCGAAGGTAAAGCGCTTGTTAAGATTGTTGGGGGGAGTGTAAGAAGGCTCCTCGCTTGCCGACTCGTACGCATAGCTGCGGCTGCCCTTAACTACAAGACGGAAGTCGGAAACGCCCACGTTGGCTTTGATAATCGCGTCGCGCATCTTTTCGGAAAGATTTTTGGTTATATACTGCGCAAAATTTTCCGTCAGCGTTTCAAGCACGATATAACGCCCGTCGATTTCCACGGGCACCAGCTTGTCGATGTACGTGAGAAAGGTTATGTGTGTTATCGTTTCCTGCATTTTTTCCTTGATGGGTTGATAGATAAAGTCAAGGTTTGAAGTATCCGCCATAATTTACCTTTTTTTCTTTGAGTTTTCTTAATATTTCTGCTATAATTATTAATAGTTAAGTGCTTTGAAATTCAAGTGCGCCGTGCGACACTTTTCATTATATACCAAAATCCTTCCGAAATAAAGTATTTTTTAAAGTAAAATGTATATAAAAAATCTGGTTTTGAAAAATTTCAGAAATTACGGCGAAGAAAAATTCGAATTTTCTTCCGGTCTTAACGTGCTTTTCGGCAAAAACGCGCAGGGCAAGACCAACTGTGCCGAGGCGGTTTTTTACCTCTGCACGGGCACTTCGCCGCGCACGCGCCGCGAAAAACAGCTTATTAAGAGCGGCGAGCAGGCCGCAAACATTTCCTGCACCTGCCAGGGGCGCTACGGCGAGGTGGAAATTTCCGCGCGCATAACCGAAGCGGGGCGCGAGGTAAAGATAAACGGAAACAAAATTACGCGCAACGCCGATTTGATGGGCAACGTGTTTGCGGTGTTCTTTTCTCCGCAGGAGCTGCGGCTTATCCAGGACGGTCCCGACGAAAGGCGGCGTTTTTTGAATCTTTCTATTTCCCAGCTTTCGCGCTCCTATTTCGTCGCGCTTTCCAGGTACAACAAAATATTGGAACAGCGCAACAACCTTTTAAAGAGCAGGGATTTGGATACGGTGTACGACACGCTTCCGGTGTGGGATGCGCAATTGTGCAAGTACGGCGCCGAGGTCGCAAGCAGCAGGGCGGACTACGTTGCAAAGCTTGCGCCCCTTGCCGCCGAGGCGCACGCCTATCTGACCGACGGGCAGGAAGAGCTTGTCGTTTCCCCCGAAAAGAAATATAAGGGCGGCGCGGAGGAGCTGGAAAAGCGGCTGTTCGACGAGCTTTCCAACAACTATGACCGCGACATACGTCTGGGCTACACCGCAAGCGGACCGCACCGCGACGATTTGGACATAATAATAAACGGGGCGGACGCAAAAAACTTTGCCTCGCAGGGGCAGACGCGTACTGCCGCGCTAGCCATCAAGCTTGCCGAGGTAAACGTTTTCAAGCAGGCGTGCGGCGACTATCCCGTACTCATTCTCGACGACGTCATGAGCGAGCTCGATTTGCCCAGGCGCAAAAAGCTGGTCGGGCGCACGGAAGGCTTGCAGACAATTATAACCTGCACCCACGCCGAGCGCGTGCTGTACGGCAGGGAAGTAAATAAGATAATGATAGAAGGGGGCGCGGTCAAGAAATGATTCGGGCGGATATGCACGTTCATACTTACTATTCGGACGGCGCCCAGTCGCCCGCGGACGTCATTGCGGCGGCAAGGCGTGCGGGCGTGGGGCTTGTTTCGGTGACCGACCACGACAACGCCAACGCGTGCGGCGAGGTTAAAAAACTTGCGGTTGCCTCGGGCATAATAGCCGTTGACGGCGAGGAGGTTTCCGCCTACGATAATAATATAAAGGTGCATATTCTCGGCTACGGTATGGACTGTGAAAGCGAAAAATACGTGCGTTTTCACAGGGCGCTTTACGACGGCGCGGAGGAACGAACTTTCGACGTTCTTAAAAAACTTTCGGCTGCGGGCGTGCGTTTAAGCTACGGCGAGGTAGTCAGGGAACGCAAAAGCAGCCTTTCGCCGCTGCACGGTATGCACATTGCAACCGCCGGCGCAAGAAAGGGCTACGCGCGCTCGCCCTTCGATTTTTACGCGCGCTATCTCGGTTTCGGCAAGCCCGGGTTTTCGTGCGTTGGCAGACCGTCGCCCGAGGATACCGCCGAGCTTATTTCTTCCTGCGGCGGCGTGTGCTCGCTTGCTCACCCGGGGAGAATTACTCTCGATTCGGAGGGCGTAGAACGGCTTATAAAGCGGCTTCTTCCATGCGGACTTTCAGGCATAGAAGCGGTGTATTCGGGGCATACTGCTAAGGAAACGCAGTACTATAAGGAGCTTGCGGAAAAATACGGTCTGCTTGTAACGGGCGGTTCGGATACGCACTATGCCGAGGGCAACAGGCGCGTGGGCGAACCTGCGTTCTATCCCGACGACAAGCTGCTTTCCGCACTTAAACTGATTTGAAAAAAAGTCTTGTTAAAACTTTAAAAATATTTGCTGCGCTTGTATTTATTGCAAGCGCTTTATTTTTGTGCTGCGGCTTTACGGGCAGGCTTCCGCGCGGCGTAACGGTCAACGGCACGGACGTGGGCGGAATGACTATAAACGCGGCGAAGTCCGCGCTGAGAAAGGGTGTGGAGGACAGTTTAAAACAAAAACGACTGCGCATATGCGCCGATGAACGCGTGTACGAGTATTCATATCCCGAAATCGATTACAAGGACGGCTTTACCGACGCGCTGCTTTCCATTAGAAAGAGCGGTGATTATTTAGCGCCCGTGCACTATTTTCTGAACGGCGCCGAGGAGATTGCAACCAATATCTGCGCCGACCATTCGCGCCCCGCCGTGGAGCCTTACGCCAATTTCAATACCGCGGGCGAAGCGTTTACTTACTTTCAAGGTTCGGACGGAGTGGAGTGCGACAGGGCGAAACTTCTGGACGATATATCGTCTTCGTTGAACGGCGATTTTCAAGACGTGCGCATATGTACGCACACCGTTACGAGGGCGGAAACAGTGGAAGACGTTAAGGCGCGCACGAAAAGGCTGTATTCCTTTACGACATATTTCGACGCGGACAATACCGACAGGTCGTCCAATATCCGCCTTGCCGCGCAGAAGATTAACGGCACGGTAATAGAGAGCGGCGGCACGTTTTCGTTCAATAAGACGGTGGGCGCGCGCACCGAAGAGAACGGCTTCAAGTCCGCAAAGATTATCGAAAACGGCAAGTTCGTGCAGGGCGTGGGCGGCGGCGTGTGCCAGGTTTCCACAACGCTGTATAACGCCGCGCTGCTGTCGGGGCTGGGGATAGAGGAATACCATCCCCACAGTCTGCAGGTTTCCTACGTGGCGCCCTCGCGCGACGCCATGGTCAGCGGCAATTATTTCGATTTAAAATTTAAAAACAACCGCAAAACCCCCGTATATATCCGCGTCAACTGCACTTTGAACTCGGTCTGCTGCACGGTTTACGGCGAGGAGGACGGTTACAGTTATTCGTTTTCTTCCAAGGTGATTGCAAGCCTGCCGCGCCCCGAACCAGTCGTGGTGCAGGGCGACGAGGATAAGATTATAAGCTACGGCAGGGAGGGCACGGAGAGCGAGGGCTATCTTATAAAACAGCGCGGCGGCGAGGAGATAAGCGAGCTTATCCGCAAGGACAAATACCCCGCGGTTGCCGACGTCATCCAGCAGGCGCAGGAAACCGAGCAAACCGACGAGCCCTAAATATTTTATTTATTATTACCCTATTATATAATTGTTTTTTTTCGGCGGATATGCTATAATTGAAAGGTAAGTTTTTATCCCGAGGAAAATCGTTTGTAATGGATAAGTTGATTCTGGACGGAATGGGCGGCGACAACGCGCCTGCGGCAATAGTGGAAGGCGCGGTCAAGGCGCTTAAGGACGATAAAAATCTCTACCTGATTATCACGGGCAGGGAGAACGAATTAAAGGCTGAGCTCGCCAAATACAAGTACGACTCCTCACGCGTGGAGATAGTGGACTGCCCCGACGTCGTGGGTATGAACGACAGCCCCACCGAGGCGGTTAGGAATAAACAGTCGTCGCTTATGGCGGCTTACTGGATGCTCAAAAAAGAGGACGACATATGCGGACTCGTTTCCGCAGGTTCGACGGGCGCAATCATTGCCGGCGGTCAGCTGATACTGGGAAGAATAAGGGGTATAAAGCGCCCCGCGCTCTGCCCCGCGATACCCAACGTCAATAACGGCGTAACGCTGCTTTGCGACTGCGGAGCCAACGCGGAGTGCAAGCCCGCAATGCTCTGCCAGTTTGCGGTGCTCGCCTCGGCTTACGCGCAGGCGGGTTTCAATAAAGCCAACCCCAAAGTGGGGCTTTTGAACAACGGCACGGAGGAGCACAAGGGCGACCCTCTCCGCCTTGAAACGTACAAATATCTTTCCGAGATGCAGGGCATAAATTTCGTCGGCAACGTCGAGGGAAGGGATATAAATTACGGCGACGTGGACGTCGTGGTTGCGGACGGCTTTTCGGGCAACGTCGCGCTCAAATCCATTGAGGGCTGCGCTAAGATGATTCTTGCCACTATGAAAAAGCAGTTCACTTCGTCGCCAGCGGCGCTTATAGGCGCAATGTTTATGCACGGCGCAATCAAGCGCATGAAAAAGGGACTGGACTTCGACAAGTACGGCGGCGCTCTGCTTCTGGGGCTTAAAAAAGTCGTGGTCAAAAGTCACGGTTCGTCCAAGCCCGCGTCAATTGCCAACTCGATTAAAAACGCGCTGTCCATCTACCGCAACGGGCTTATTCCCAAGGTGGAGGACATGCTGGCAAAGGTCGATTTGGACAACCTAATACCGGTAGAACAATGAGTGATTTCGAAAATATAGAACGGTTTTGCGGCTATACGTTTAAAGATAAGGAGCTTTTAAAAAAGGCGCTCACGCTATCGTCGTACGACCAGAACTTCAATAACGAAAGTCTGGAATGTCTGGGCGACGCGCTTTTAACGTTTATCGTTGCGGAAAAGTATTACGCCGAAAATCTTAGCGAGGGCGACATTACAGAAAAGAAGCAGCAGCTTATTTCCGACGAGGCGCTGCGCCCCGTGTCGGTAAGGCTGGGGCTGGACAAAGCATTGATTAAGGACAAGGGCGACAGCGGCAACAAAAAGGCCGTGCCCAGCGCGTACGAGGCGGTTACGGCGGCAATATATCTGGACGGCGGTCTGGACGCGGCGAAAAAATTTGCGCTATCCACTCTGACTCCGCTTGACGTAATAAACTACATTGCGCGCTTGCAGGAGCTGTTGCAGGCAAACGGCGAAGCTCCGCCCAAATACGATACCAGGCAGGAGGGAACGCCCCAAAGCCCGAGGCATATAGCCGAGGTAACGGTGCACGGCAAAGTGTTCGGGGGCGAGGGCTCCAATTTTCAGCAGGCAAAAAGACAGGCGGCGAAAGCGGCTTACGAATTCTTAAATAAAGGGTGTTAAAATGGTACAATTCAAGAAGATAAAGCTTATCGGTTTCAAATCCTTTGCCGACAAGACCGAAATTCCCTTAACCGACGGCGTTACTTGTATAGTCGGTCCCAACGGGTGCGGCAAGTCCAACGTTGCGGACGCAATCCGCTGGGTTCTGGGCGAACAGTCCGCAAAGGTCATGCGCGGTTCCAACATGATGGACGTCATCTTCAACGGTACCGAAAAGCGTAAAAAGACTTCCTTTTGCGAGGTCACTTTAACCTTCGACAACACCAACCGCATTTTCGATTACGACGCGGACGAGATTGAAATGACCAGGCGCCTCTACCGCGACGGCACCAGCGAATACCTTCTCAACCAGCAGCCTTCCAGAATGAAGATTTTGACGGGCCTTTTACACGGAGCGGGCGCGGCGAAAGAGGGCTACTCGATTATCGGTCAGGGACGTATCGCGCAGATAATGAATTCCCGTCCCGAGGAGAGACGCTCCATATTCGAGGAGGCGACGGGCATAGTCGTCTTCAAGGACAGAAAGGCGGAGGCGGAAAGAAAGCTCAACTATTCCAAGGACAACCTGTTCGTGTTCGCGCAGAGAATGGCGGAAGTCGAGCGCCAGCTCACCCCCCTTGCAAAGGCGGCGGAGAACGCCAAAAAGTACAACGCGCTGTACGAAACGCTGCGCATGAACGAAATTAACACCTACATATTCCGCCACGACGGCGCCGCGGGCGAGCGCGAAAAGATTGACGCGCGCATAAACAAAATCAATTCGCAGATTAAGCGCAATTCCGAGCTTGCGGCTTCGCTGCTTGCCGAATACGAAAATTGCCGCAGCCTGCTTACTGGCGCGGACGACAAGCTGAAAAGGCTGAACGAGGAGAGGCTGGAATACACCGTCGGGCTGGAGCGCAGCACGGGTGAAAGCAAGGTCTTCAAGGAGCGCGCAAACGCCGTCAAGTACAAGCTTCAACAGGCTCAGGACGATATAGTGTTCGCCACCAAGCGCATAGGCGACGTCGATAAGGGCATACGCCGCTGCGAGGAATACGCCAGCAAGAACGGCGAAAGAATTGAAAAACTGCGCGAAACCTGCACGCAATTGCAGGCGGATATAGTCAGACTTACCGAGAGTATAGCAAGCTACGAGCTGTCCACAAACGAGCACAGAAAGAGAGTGATGGACGCGTTCCGCGACCTTTCGGAGATAAAGGAAAACATAGGCTCGCTGTCGGCTAAAAAGGAGCTTCTGAAGGAGAGGCTTGCCGAAATGGACGACGCGATGCAGACCGTGCGCGCCGAGCACGAAAAGCTGAAAGCCGAGTACGACAAGACGTTGAAAGCGCAGGAAAGCTTAAACGCCTACCTCGGCGACGAAAACGTACTTATGGAAAACGCGGCTGCGGCGGTTACCGCGGCAAACGACAAGGTGCAGGCGCTGGTAAGAAAGATTTACGACAGTGAGGCGCAGATATCCTCGCTTCAACAGAGCCTGCGCACCTATACGGCGCTGCGCGACAGGTTCGAAGGCTACGTGTATTCGGTAAGGCGTTTAATGTCCGACGCTAAGGAAAATTCCAAACTTTCCTCGCGCATTATGGGGCTTATTGCAGACGTCGTATCGTGCGACAAGGGCTACGAAATTGCAATAGAAACGGCGTTCGGCGGTGCAATGCAGAACGTTATAACCGAGACTAGAGAGGACGCGCAGTTCTTAATCGAATATTTAAAATCCAACCGCGCCGGTCAGGTTACCTTCCTGCCGATAGACGCGCTCCGTCCCAGGCTGGAGTCGGCGCAGATTAAGTCGGCGTGCAGCGAAAGGGGCGCGCTGGGGCTTGCCATCGATTTGGTGCGCTACGACAAGAAGTACGATAACGTTATACATAACCTTTTGGGCAACACGCTAGTGTGCCAGGATATCGCTGCCGCAACGGTGATTGCAAGGCGCTATCCGCGCGCGTTCAAAATAGTCACGTTGGACGGCGATATAATCGCAACGTCCGGTTCGATGACGGGCGGCAGCCGCAGGGAAAATTCCGCAAACCTTCTTGCGAACGAGCGAAAGATTAAGGAAATCGAGGACGAGATTGCGCTGAGGAAGAACACTCTTGCAACCGCCGAGAACAAGCGCGCGGAAGCGGAGAGCGAGCTTGAAAGGGCGCGCGGCGAAAGGGAGGCGCTGGACGGCAAATTGCAGCAGGCGCGTCTGGAGCTTGCTGCGGCAAAGGAAAAGCTTTCCAGCCTGACCTTCAACATTGCCGACAAGGAGAGCGAATATTCCGTTTACAGGCAGTCCAAAGCGCAGGTCGAAGATAAGCTTGCCGAATTGGACAGCGAATATTCCTCGACGAGCAAGGGCGCAAGCACCCTTTCCGAACAGTCCACGAAGGCGACCTCCGAAATCGATTCGCTTAGCGAGGAGAACGACAAGATAGTAAAGGAGCGCAACGACAAGGCGGCGCGCCTCAACGCGTTACAGGTGGAAATCGCCTCGCTTGAGAGCGCAATGAAATCCAATATGGATTCGGCGGAGCGCACCAGGGCGGAGAAAGCCGAGCTCATCGAGAGGGTGGGCAACCTGCGCACGTTACTGCCCGAATTGCAGAAACAGTTTGACGAGTGGAACGAAAAGGCGGCGCGCGCGGCGCTCACCAAGGACGAGCAGGTTAAGCTGGACGATTTGAACGAGCGCATTGCCGAGGTGGAAAAGAGCAAGAAGCAGCTCAACGACAGGGTTGCGGAAATAGATAAATCGCGCTTCGAAACCGCGGAGCTTTTAGAGGATTTGAACAACAAGCTGCACAACCAGGAAATGGCTATGCAGAAGATAGATTCCGACCTGGAATTTTTGCAGCAGCGTATTCAGGAAGAATACAACGAGGATTACGAAGGCTGCTTAAAATACAAGGTCGAAGACTTCGACGTGGGCGCGGCGTCCTCGGTAATAATAAACTGCAAGAGGCAGATTACCATGATAGGCGCGGTCAACCCGACGGCTATTGAGGATTACGAGGCGGTAAGCACGCGCTACCAGCGGATGACCGAGGAGAGGCAGGACCTCGAAAAGGCGATTGCCGACCTCGAACACGCGCTGGAGGATATCCGCAGCGAAATGCTTAAAATTTTCGACGCGGGCTTTAACACCATCAACGAAAACTTCAAGCGCACCTTTAAGGAGCTGTTCGGCGGCGGCAGGGCGGAATTGCAGCTCGACTACACCAACTGCGAGGACCCCCTGGACGCGGGCGTGGAAATCGTCGCGTGCCCTCCCGGCAAAAACCTTGCAAAAATTTCGCTGCTTTCGGGCGGCGAGCAGGCGCTTACGGCAATTGCAATTCTGTTTGCAATCATTCAGATGCGCCCCATGCCCTTCTGCGTACTCGACGAAATCGAAGCGGCGCTGGACGACGCAAACGTCGGCAGATACGCAACCTATTTAAAGAAGTTTGCCGCGCAGACGCAGTTCATCGTCATCACCCACCGTAAACCCACAATGGAAAAGGCGGACGTGCTTTTCGGCGTTACCATGGAAGAAAAGGGCGTTTCGAAAATCGTATCCGTAAAGCTGTCCGAGGTCGAATCAAGACTCGGCGGCGACACGGTATCTTGACTTATATAGGGAATAGTATATGGGTATTTTTTCAAAGTTAGCCAACGCATTAAAAAAGACCAAAAAGGCGTTTTCGGACGCGCTCGGTTCGCTGTTTTCCAAAAACAAGATTGGCGACGAATTCTACGACGAGCTGGAAGAAATTCTTATAAGCTCGGATATCTCCGTAAACACCGCGGCGGACGTGGTGGAGGAGCTCCGCGCCGAGGTCAAGGCGGAAAAGATAAGGGACAAGGACTTCGTCGTTGCCTGCCTTAAAGATATTTTGCAGGACAAGCTGGAGGAGGCGCCCGTGCCCGAAATTCAGTACCCCGCGGTCATTATGCTGGTGGGCGTGAACGGCGTGGGCAAGACGACTACGGTCGGCAAGCTTGCTTCCTACTTTTTAAGGCAGGGCAAAAGCGTTACGGTTGCGGCGGCGGACACCTTCCGCGCGGCGGCAAGCGACCAGCTTTCGGTCTGGGCAGACAGGGCAAAGGTGCGCATAGTCAAGCACGAGGAAGGCTCCGACCC
>CAMWWA010000024.1 GCA_947177825.1 uncultured Clostridia bacterium | reverse complement strand
TAGAAGTGCAGACTGCCGATTGAAAAAAGAGGTCCGTCTATCATTTTATTTGCCTATGATTGTTTTTTGAAATTATTTGATTAAGTCCCTCGGATTAGAAGCGAGCAAGACAAGGCGCGCGAGCACCGACCGACAGGAGTGTACACGGAAGTACACGACTGAGGCGGCGCGGAACGCAACGCAGTATTGCGACGCTTATAAGTCGAGAAGCAGGTTGTTGACGGCTGATACCAAAGCGTAATACGAGCTTTTGATTATGTCGTCGTCAATACCGGCGCCCCAGTAAGTTTTGCCGTTCTTTTCCACGCCGACGTAGGAAACCGCCTGCGAACGGGAACCATCGGTAAGCGCGTGCTGTTCGTAGCCCGTAAGCACGTAGTCGAGATTGAAAAACGACTTTACGGCGTTTGAAACCGCGTCAAGTCTGCCGTTGCCCTCGCCCGTCACCGTGGTCTTGTTTTTATTATACTGCACTGTTAAAGTGGCAACTATACCGCCGTTCTGCACGAAATGACATTCGCATATCTCGAAACGTTTTTCAGGCTCCAGATAGTTTTTCCTAAATACCTCGTACACTTCCGCAGGTTTAAGCTCCTTGTGCTTTTCGTCCGAAACGTTTTTGACCTTGTAGCCGAAATGCTCCTTCATCTTTGCGGGCATATCTATGCCGTAGCCCGAAAGCATAACGTAGCCCACGCCGCCCTTGCCCGACTGCGAGTTTATGCGGATAACGTCCGTTTCGTACTCCCTGCCGACGTCCGCGGGGTCGATGGGCAGATATGGAACGTCCCAAATCTTTCTGTCCGTCTTTTTGCGGAAAGCCATACCCTTTGCGATTGCGTCCTGATGGGAACCGGAGAACGCCGCAAACACCAGCTCGCCCGCGTAGGGATGACGGGGACTTACAGGCATTGCCGTAAAACTTTTGTACATTGAAGTAACGTATGGCATATCCGAAAAATCCAGCCCGGGGTTGACGCCCTGCGAGAACATATTGCCCGCAAGCGTGATTATATCGACGTTGCCCGTCCTCTCGCCGTTGCCGAAGAGGGTGCCCTCTATTCTGTCCGCGCCTGCCAGAAGTCCGAACTCGGCGCTTGCAACGCCGCAGCCGCGGTCGTTGTGCGGATGCAGAGAAAGCACGACGTTGTCCCTGTATTTCATATTTTCGGATATGTATTCAACCTGGCTTGCATACACGTGCGGCATTGCGTTTTCCACCGTGGCGGGCAGATTTATTATAGCCTTTTTGCCGGCTGTCGGCTGCCATACGTCGAGCACGGCGTTGATAACTTCCAGCGCGTACTCGGGCTCGGTGCCCGTAAACGATTCGGGAGAATACTCGAAACGGTAGGGCGCGCCCTCCTCGGCGGCAAGCTGCTTTAAAAGCTTTGCACCCTCCACCGCTATCTTTTTAATCTGCTGCTTATCCTTTGCAAAGACCTGTTCGCGCTGTGCGACGGAGGTCGAATTATACACGTGAACGACGGCGTTTTTAGCGCCCCTTAAAGCCTCGAAAGTCTTTTTTATAATATGCTCGCGCGCCTGGGTAAGCACCTGCACGGTCACGTCGTCGGGGATAAGATTTTCCTCGATAAGCTTTCTTAAAAAGTCGTACTCGGTCTTGCTTGCGGCGGGGAAGCCCACCTCGATTTCCTTGAAGCCGATTTTTACAAGCAGCTTAAAAAATTCCACCTTCGTTTCGAGCGACATGGGCTCGATAAGGCTCTGGTTGCCGTCGCGCAAATCGACCGAACACCATACGGGCGCCTTTTCAACGCAGTCTTTGCGCGCCCAGTTTTTGCACTCGGTCGGCGGAAGAATATACTGTTTTTGATATTTAGTGAAATTTTTCATATTAAACCTTATTGTATAAGGTATCATAAAAGTGCATAAAAATCAAGTGTTTTCAACCCCGGTTTTGCGGCGGCGCAGACAGGGAATAAACAGATAGAAGCCGATTGCTATGCACATACTTACCGACCAGCCGATAGCCCACGCCCAGCAAACGCCCGAAAAGCCCAGACTGCCGACCAGAATATAGACGAACGCAACCCTTAATATGAGGTCGGTAAAGGTCGATATTGTAAAGCCGAGGTTGCCGCCGCAACCGCGGACAGCGCCGTCCGATACGATTTTTATGCACACCGTAGGAAGGAACGCCGCGACTATCCGTAGGAACAGCCCCGAGCAGCTTACCGCCTCCTCGGTTACGGAATCCTTACTGATAAACAGCATGGTCAGCTGTTTTGGAATGACTTCGCACAACAGCAGGAACAAAAGGCTGGTTGCCATTGCGTATGTCAGCACGGCAAGATACCCCTGCTTGATGCGCTTATATTCCCCCGCCGCCTTGTTTTGCGAGCAGAAATTGGCAAGCCCGTTTGTCATAGTGCCCACGCCGACGTTGGCTATCTGCACCAGCTTGAAGCCCGTCGTAAAGCCTGCCGCCGCGTCTTCGCTTATTAGGTTTATGCGCTTTACCACGAAGAAGTTGCCCACCGACACGAAGCTGTTCTGCAATATTATGGGCACGGAAGTAACAATCAAATCCTTGCATATGCGCTTGTCGAAGCGCGCGGGTTTTTCCTCGCTCTTTACCGCCTTTAATTTGCGGATAAGCACGAACACGGTCAGCATAGTTGCCGCCGCCTGCGAAATGAAGGTTGCCCACGCCGCTCCCGCAACGTCCCAGTGGAACGCGCACACGAATAAAAAGTCCAGCCCTACGTTGAGCACCGACGAGAACACGAGGAACAGAAAAGGCATTTTACTGTCGCCCAGCGCCGAGCATATGCCGCAGCCGATATTGTATAAAAATACGAAGGGCAGCGAGCCGAGATATATGTAAAGATAGCTTAAACTGTCCTTTAAAATTACCGGGTTGGTTATGTCGAGAAGGTACATTGAAGGGCGCGCCAGCCCGAAGCCGAGCGCCATTACCGCCGCGCACAGCACCGAAAAAGTTATGAGCGCGGTGTTGACCGTTTCCCTCACCTTAAGGTTGTTCTTTGCACCGAAAAACTTTGCCACGGTTACCGAGCAACCGCCGTTGCAGCCCAGCGCGAACGCCAGCAGAATGTTGACCATTGTGGAAGCTTCGCCCACCGATGTAAGCGCCGTCTGCCCGTCCGCTGCAAAATTACCTACTATCAAAAGATCGGCAAGCGAATACGCCTGCTGAATCATTGCGCTGCCCAGGAGCGGAAGCGAATATAAAAGCAGCGTTTTCCACACGTTGCCCTTTGTCAAATCGACCGTCTTTTGTCCTTTCATACCGTTCATATTATAGCACTTCGCCCGCCGATTGCAACCGGCGGGCGAAAAATGTAAAATATTGTTTATAACTTTCACAAACGTAACACTTGATGTTAAGTTCTTACAGGGCTTTTCAGTCCTCCCCCGTCTTCTGCACGGAGGGCGAGGGCACCGAATACAAATCGAATTCCTCGTCTATGTCGAAGTCGCTGTCGTCGTCGAACGCGGCAAGCTTGGAAACGGACACCTCGTAAGCGGTCATCGTGACGAAGCTTTCGTCGGGCTGTTTCTTCTGGTACTCGCGCGACTGTATTCTGCCTGAAAGCGCAATCTTGTCGCCTACGGCAAGGTTTTTGACGAAGCGCGCGTTCCTGCCCCAGGCTATCGCGGGGATATAGTCGCTCTTGTTATACGAGCGGTTAACGGCGATAAGCAAGTCCGCAATCTCGCGGTTGAAGGGCGTGGTGCGGTATACGGGCGGCTTGCATATGTAGCCCGAAAGCACTATGCTGTTGGGGTTTTTGCCCGGGTGATAATCCAGCACTTCCCTGACGAAAACGGTGAGCATCAGCCTCGATTTTCCGTTTTCCAGCTTGTTGTAGGAGCGGAACTGACCGAGAGCGCACAGCTCGTCGCCCTTTTTCATTCCGCCGCCCATAAGCCTTTCGGACACGGTTACGGGCAAGACGTCCGCCTGCCCCGACAGTCTGTTGACTTCAACGAAAAACTCATAAAAGCCCTCTCCGAATACCTCGTGCGAAAACACCGCGTCAGAAGCTATAGTTCCGCAGATATACACCCTGTTGTTCTTTTCGGTCAAGTAGTTCATAATTTTACCTCTATATTTTGTATTTCTTTTTCGTTTTAAGTCGCTGGCTTCTGCCTGCCGGTTACGTCCATCGTATAGTTTTCGCGGTAAATAAGCTCGCCGATGGGCACGAACTTATAGCCCTTGTTTTTAAGCGTTTCCACTATTATGGGCACCGCCTCCGCCGTGTGCAGACCGTTGTTGTGCATGAGTATTATGGAGCCCGACTTTACGCCGTTAATTACGCGCATAGCAATGTCGGTTGCCGAAAGGTCGCGCCAGTCAAGGGAGTCCACGTCCCACTGAATACAGTAATAACCTTCCTCCGAAGCGGTCTTGACAAGCCTGTCGTTATAGTCGCCGTAGGGCGGACGGAAGAGCTCCACCTCCTTGCCCGTTACGTTTTTAATCGCTTCGGACGAGGTTTTGAGTTCCAGCCTTATCTCCTCCGCGTTTTGTTTGGACATATAGGAATGCGTTGCCGAGTGCGTGCCTATTTCGTGCCCCGCCTCGTCAATCTTCTTAACGTATTCGGGATACTTTTCCGACCAGAACTCCACCATAAACCAGGTTGCCTTCACCTCGCCTACGCGCAGGTTATTCAATATCTGGTCTGTGTAGTCCGTACCCCACGCACAGTCGAAGGAAATGGATATAAGCTTATCGTCCCTTTCCACCGAATATATGGGCAGAAGCCTGGGAGTATTGCCGTACCAGACGGCGTAGGCGCCCGAAAAATACGCGCCGAGGGAAAGCGCCGTTATTGCCACAGCCGTCAAAACGCACGCTATCAAGCTTTTGAATTTAACTATCAACGTCAAACTGCTCACCTATTTTAGCAAAATCATAATCTACAAATTTTTGTGATTTTGTCTTATTTTGTCTAGTTCACACGAAAGCGGCTTTTGCAAAAATTTTGCCGCCTTGTCCGCGCCCCGTGTTATAAATTATTTTTATCCCTGCGCGTTTATGACTTTTTTTGCGCACGCAAAAAAAGCGCGTGCGCAATTTTCATTGCGCACGCGCTATAAATCAATTATTGAATTCAGCCGAGAATGAGTTTTTTGATAATCTCGTCGGCTTTCTTTATGTCAGCCTTGCCCTGCGTTGCCTTTTTAACGAAGCCGTACAGAGCGAAAATCGCCTTTTCCTTGCCTGCCTTGAAGTCGGCAACCGCGCCTGCGTTGGCTTCCACAGCCTGACGGCAAATGCTTTCCAGCTCGCCATCGTCCATGCCCGCAATATCCTCGGGCTTTATATAAGCCGAAACGGGCTTGCCCTCCTCCGCCATAGCCGAAAGGGTTTTCTGCGCGAGGGTAATATTTATCTTGCCATCGTCAACCAGTTTGACGAGCGCCGCCATCTCATCCGCCGAAACGGGAAGCACAAACTTTTCCTTGTCCTCCTCGGTTTCCAGCTTGGAATAGAGCGTGCCCACGATTAAATTGACCGTGTTCTTTACGCCCGCGCCGAGAGCAAACGCCCTTTCCGCAAAGTCGCAAACGCGCTTGTACTTATATAAAAGCTTGGCGGTTGCGGGGTTTATTTTCAGCTCGTCGATATAGCGGTGCAGCTTGTCGGTGGGAAGCTCGGGCAGGGAGTTTTTTATCTCCTCCACCTTGCTTTCGGGAATGACCACGGTGAGTATGTCGGGCTCGGGGAAATAGCGGTAATCCTGCGCGTCCTCCTTGGTGCGCATAACCGAGGTTTCGCCCGTGTGCTCGTCGTATCTAAGCGTTGCCTGCACGATTTTGCCGCCGCCCTCAATAACTTCAATCTGCCTCTCGTACTCGTACGCCATAGCCTTTTCGATATACGAAATGCTGTTCATATTCTTTATTTCGGTGCGCGTGCCGAACTCGGTTGCGCCCTCGGGCATGACCGAAATATTTACGTCGCAGCGCATGGAGCCTTCCTGCATCTTGCAGTCCGAAACGCCGATATAGCGCATTATCAGCTGCAGCTTTTCAACGTATTCCTTGGCTTCCTCGGGCGAGGAAATGTCGGGCTCGGAAACAATCTCGATAAGGGGCACGCCGCCGCGGTTATAGTCAACGTAGGTAAAGCCGCTTTCGTGCACCAGCTTGCCCGCGTCTTCCTCGATATGAATACGCGTGATGCCTATCCTTTTGCCGCTTTCTAATTCAACGTAACCGTGTTCGCACAGCGGCTTGTCGAACTGCGAAATCTGGTACGCCTTGGGCAGGTCGGGATAGCAATAATTTTTGCGGTCGAGATGAGTCGTGGTGTTTATGGTGCAGTGGGTTGCAAGGCCTGCGCGGATGGCGTATTCAACAACCTTTTTGTTGAGCACGGGAAGAGCGCCGGGCTGACCTGTGCACACGGGGCAGCAGTGCGTGTTGGGGCTGCCGCCGAAAGCCGTCGTGCAGCCGCAGAAAATCTTGGTTGCGGTGGCTAATTCCACGTGTGTTTCGAGTCCCGATACAAGACGGTATTTCATACGCGCACACCCCCTTTGAAGTCCGCGGTTTCGGAAAGTCCGCTTATCTCTGCGAAGTACGCAACGTCCAGAACGCGACTGTCGTCAAACTTCTTTCCTATAATCTGAACGCCTATCGGCATACCGCCCTTGTCCGTGCCGCAGGGTATGGAAATTGCGGGCAGACCGGCTATGTTTACGGGCACTGTGCACACGTCCGAAAGGTAGGTCTGCACCGCGTTGCCCCCAGAATATCCCAGGGGGAACGCCGTATTGGGCGCGGTAGGCGCAAATAAAACATCGCATTTTTCAAACGCTTCCGCCATCTGGCTTTCCACCGCCTTTCTTATGAGGCAAGCCTTTTTATAGTACGCGTCGAAGTAGCCAGACGATAAAACGTAGGTGCCAAGCATTATGCGCTTTTTAACCTCTTTACCGAAGCCCTCCGTACGCGTTTTTGTTATCATATCGTCCACGCTCGTATAGCCCGTAGCGCGGAAACCGTAGCGTATTCCGTCGTACCTGCCCAGGTTGGAGGAAGCCTCCGCACAGGCGATTATATAGTACACGGGAAGCGCCAGCTTAAGCGCGGGTATGCTCACCTTTACGACCTGCGCGCCCGCCCTTTCGTAGGCGGCAACCATGCCGTCGATTGCGCTCTTTATATCCGAAGGCACGCCGTCGAAATACTCCTCAGCAATGCCTATTTTAAGCCCCTTGACGTCGCCATTTAAAACCGTCTTCCCGTCGGGCGTGGGAACGCTGGTGCCGTCGGCTTTGTCCTCTCCCCTGATGGCGTCGTAGACGATAGCCGCGTCCGTGACCGACTGCGTCATAGGACCTATCTGGTCGAGCGACGAACCGTAGGCGATAAGCCCGTAGCGCGACACCGCGCCGTAGGTTGGTTTGAAGCCGACTATGCCGCAGAAAGACGCGGGCTGGCGGATAGAACCGCCCGTATCCGAACCCAATCCGTAAGCGGCGATATTTGCGCACACCGCGGCGGCAACTCCGCCCGAGCTTCCGCCCGTTACCTTTGTGGTATCCACGGGATTTAACGGCGCGCCGAAATACGAAGATTCGCTGGTGGAACCCATTGCGAATTCGTCCATATTGGTCTTGCCGAGAAGCACCGCGCCCTGCGCTTTAAGCTTGCTCCATACGGTAGCGTCGTAATAGGGCTTCAAGCCCTGCAAAATTTTGGAACAGCAGGTCGTGGGCAGACCGTCGGTTGCTATGTTGTCCTTTAAAGTAAAGGGTATGCCCGTCAGCGCGGTCGCCTTGCCTTCTTTAATAAGCTTATCCGCGGCGGCGGCGTTTGCCCTCGCCTCGTCAAACGTCAGATGAACGTACGCGTTCAGAGTCGGGTTGTGCTTTTCGATTTCCTTAATATACTGCTCGGTGAGCTGTGCCGAGGTGATTTCGCCCGAACGCAGCTTGCTCGATAAAATTGAAATTACACTCTTCACTTGACCACCCTCCTCACGGGAAAGTAGCCGCCTTCCGCCTGCACGTTGGAGGTTATCTTTTCGTTTGGCAAACTCTCCTTCACTTCGTCCTCGCGCAAATCCTCCCACTTTACGGTACGCGAAACGACCTCGCGTATGGAGCCCGTGTCGCCTTCGACCTGTTCGTTGATTTTATTTGCGAACTCTATAATTTCCTCGAACTCGGGCGCGAACTTTTCAATCTCCCCGTCCGAAAATTCAAGCCGCGAAAGCCGCGCAAGCGTTTTGATTTCTTTCTGTGTTACTGACATTTTCGTTACCTGATTTTAATATGGACTTCACGCAGTTGAGTTTCCGTCACCTCGTTGGGGGCACCGCACAGCAAATCCTGCGCGGAAGCCGACATAGGGAACGCGATTACTTCGCGGATATTCTCCTCGTTTCTCAAAAGCATAATCATTCTGTCCACGCCGGGCGCCATGCCTGCGTGAGGGGGCGCGCCGAACTTGAACGCGGTATATAGCGCGCCGAATTTGTCTTTCAACGTCTGCTCGTCGCAGCCCGCTATACCGAACGCCTTTATCATTATGTCCAAATCGTGGTTTCTCACCGCGCCCGAGCTAAGCTCCACACCGTTGCAAACAATGTCGTACTGATAAGCCAGAATTTCCAGCGGGTCCTTGGTGTTCAGCGCTTCCAGCCCGCCCTGCGGCATAGAGAAAGGATTGTGCGTAAAGCCTACTTTGCCCGTCTGCTCGTCGATTCCGAACATGGGGAAGTCGTTGACAAAACAGAAACGGTACGCATTCTTTTCGGTCAGACCGAGCTTGTCGCCCAGCTCGTTTCTTATCTGTCCCGCAAGCTTGGGTGCCTTCTCCTTGTTGTCGGCGATAAAGAATATGGTGTCGCCCGCCTCAAGCTTTTCACGCGTACGCAGCTCGCCTTTCAATTCGTCGGGAATGAATTTGTCGATGGGTCCCTTGTACGTGCCGTCGGGCATAACCTCCAGATAGCCGAGACCGCCCATTCCTATCGACAGCGCAAAGGCTAAAAGTTTTTCGTGGAAGCCCTTGCTCATTTCCTCGTGCACTTTTATAGCGCGCACGCACTTATTCTGAAAGGGCTTAAACGTGCATTTATTAAAGAAGTCCGAAAGGTCGGTTATGCGCAACGGGTTGCGAAGGTCGGGTTTATCCGAACCGAATTCAAGCATTGCCTGCTTATAGGAAATTACGGGGAAGGGCGCCTTGGTCACCTCGTACCCCTCGGGCGCAAACTTTGCAAACGTTTCGGAAAGCACCTCTTCGCCCACTTTGAACACGTCCTCCTGGGTGGCGAACGCCATTTCGAAATCGAGCTGATAGAACTCGCCGGGCGAACGGTCGGCACGCGCGTCCTCGTCACGGAAACAGGGCGCTATCTGATAATACTTATCTATGCCCGAAACCATTAAAAGCTGTTTGTACTGCTGGGGCGCCTGCGGCAGAGCGTAAAACCTGCCCTTATATCTGCGCGACGGCACGATGTAATCGCGCGCGCCCTCGGGCGACGACGCGCAAAGTATGGGCGTCTGCACTTCCAGAAAGCCCATTCCGCTCATTTTTGCGCGAAGAAACGATATCACTTCCGCACGGAAAACTATATTGTCCTTGACCTTGCGGTTGCGCAAATCGAGGAAACGGTACTTAAGGCGCAAATCCTCGCGCGTTTCCTTTGACGTCATTATCTCGAACGGAAGCTGCTCGCGCACCTTGCCCAGAATTTTAACCGACTTGCAGTTCAGCTCCACCGTGCCGGAAGGGATTTTCGGATTGTAAGTTTCCTCGTCGCGCTTTTCGATTTTGCCCGAAACGCAGATACAGTCCTCTTTATTGAGTCCGTCCAAAAGCGACGTATCGCGCATAACCACCTGAACCACGCCGTAATAGTCGCGCAAATCGATGAACGACACGCCGCCGTGGTCGCGCACGTTTTCAATCCAGCCCGCAAGAGTCACCTCCTGCCCGACCAGCTCCTCGCCTATTTCGTCTGCCCTTTTAGTGCGGTAAATTTCAGCCATAATAAAACTCCTCTTTCATATAAAAAATCCGTCCCGAGAAAATCTCAGGACGAACGGAAAATTCGCGGTACCACCCAAGTTATCAACCTTGCGGTCAATCTCTTTAAAACCTCTTACGCGGGTTTGATTGCGGCTTACCCTACTTTGCAGTCCGTGTTCGGATAAGCGGCTCGGAAGTGTTACCCGGTCACAGCCTTGCCTGCGGGGCTTTCACCTTGCCCCCGCTCTCTGTCAAGCGGTGTTGTGCCGAACCTGTCTTCGTCGTCGCCGTTAAGTATATTTTATGTAATTATACCCTCGATTTGTTCCATTGTCAAACAAATAGCGTATATTTATGCAACATTATACAGTTTTTATGCTTTTTTGCAATCAGTTTTTCTTGCCTTTTTCCTTTCGGATTTCTTTGACGGTTTTTTCAAAACCTATGTCGTTAGGAACGTAATAAACGCGGTCCTTCAAGGCGTTCGGCAGATACTGCTGCTCGACGTAACCGCCGTAATCGTGCGGATATTTATACAGGCGCGAGTTCGCCTTGTCCTCCTTGCCGCCGTAGGAATTGTCCTTTAAATACGCGGGCACCCCCTCGTCGTCGCGCACCTCTCTCGCGTCCCTCTTCGCGGCGTTCATTGCGGTGACCACCGTGTTCGATTTGGGCGCTTCACAAACGTATATTATGGCGTTCGAAAGGGGAATAAGCCCCTCGGGATAGCCGATTTTTTCAAACGCGTACAGCGCCGCGGTTGCAATTTGCAGCGCGCGTGGGTCCGCCATACCCACGTCCTCCGACGAGTGCACGACAAGCCGCCTTGCAACCATCAACGGGTCGCAACCGCCTTCGATAAGCCGCATTGCGTAGTACAGCGCTGCGTTGGCGTCGCTTCCCCTGAGCGACTTGCAGAACGCCGAAAGATAGTCGTAATATTCGTCCTTGCCGTAGGAAAGCGCCTTGCGCTGAATGGACTGTTCGGCGTCGGATATGGTCACGTGAATTACGCCGTCCGCGCCCACGGGGGTAGTTAAAACGGCAAGCTCCAGCGCGTTGTACGCCGCGCGCAAATCGCCGCCTGCCATATGCGCTATATGCGAAATAGCCTCTTTATCAACCTGCGTTTGGTAGCCGCCCAGCCCGTGCCTTTTGTCGGAAAGCGCCTTTTGGAGAGCGTCCGAAATCTCTCCGTCGGTCAGTCTTTTAAACTCGAATATGCGGCAACGCGAAACTATTGCGGGCGTCATGGAAGCGTATGGATTTTCGGTGGTCGAGCCGATAAAAATAACCGTGCCCTTTTCGATTGCGGGCAGCAGACTGTCCGACTGCGTCTTGCTGAAACGGTGGCACTCGTCAAGCATTAAATACGTGCGCTTGCCGTACATTTTAAGATTGTCTTCCGCCTGCTTAACCGCCGCCTTAACGTCGGCTACGCCTGCCTGAACGGCGTTAAGTTTTATAAACTCGCCGTGCGTGGTGGAAGCGACTATGTTGGCAAGCGTGGTTTTGCCCGTGCCCGGGGGACCGTAAAAAATACAGCTCCCCAGCCTGTCAAGCGAGATTGCGCGGCGCAAAAGCGAGCCTTCCGCAACGATGTGCTTCTGCCCGATAAAGTCGTTTAAGTTGTTCGCGCGCATACGTTCGGCAAGCGGCTTTGCGCTCTCCTCGGTGCCGTTAAAGTCGAATAAATCCATAGTAAAATATTTATTT
>CAMWWA010000023.1 GCA_947177825.1 uncultured Clostridia bacterium | reverse complement strand
CGGCAATAATGCTTGCAATCTACACGGGCAACGCGGGCGGCGCCTGGGATAACGCAAAGAAGTATATCGAAAGCGGCGGCATCGAGGGCGCAAAGAAGGGTGAAGAGGGCTATGACGCGGCTCACGACGCGGCTGTCGTAGGCGACACCGTAGGCGACCCCTTGAAGGATACGGTAGGACCTTCCCTTGATATTCTCATCAAGATAATGTCCACCATTTCGCTCGTTATGGTAGTGCTGTTTAACAAGTACAATCTGTTCGGCAGCGTGTTCCATATTGTTTAATAAAAAGTTTATCAGCCCGCGGCGAAAGCCGCGGGCAATTTTCGTTTTGCCGAAGATTGGTTTGTATATCGCGTAAGTAATTAAAGGACTTGCCCCGCGGTGGCTTACCGCTTTTTTACCCAAAATTCACAAACTTGTTTTGACTTTTGCACTTTGGCATAATATAATTAGTACAGGCAAAACTTAAAGGTATACGGGTTTTAAATTATGAAAAAGAAGATTTTGGCATCTTTCGCAGCCGCCGCGGCTCTTTCGCTGGGCGTATTTTCGGGCTGTATGTTCGGCTCCTCGGTAAGCGTTACTTCCATCCAAAAGACGGACAGCGTGGGGCTGGTAGATTACTATACTATAACCTACTCCAACGGCACCACTTCGCAGTTCACCGTTACCAACGGCAGGGACGGGGAAAACGGTAAGGACGGCACCGACGCTCAGGACGTTACCGCGCAGGACGTTTACGAAACCTACAAAAAGGTTTACAGCGACGATAAGATGACTTTTATGGAATTCTGTGAAAAGTATCTGTCGGTCAATAACAACAGCACTGCGGCGCTCAATTCCGTTCTGCGTTCCTGCATGAAGGTGTATACGGCGTTCCACGAGTCCCGTTTTTCGGATAAACTTTCCATGTACTGCGGCTCTGCGGTCATCTATAAAATGGAAACCGACTATACCTATATCGTCACAAACTACCACGTGGTGTACGACAGCAAGGCGGTGGATTCCAAGGTTAGTAACGAGATAAGCGCCTACCTTTACGGCAGCGAGTCGGGCCCCGTTCTCAACGACACCGAAACGGGACTTGTTTACGACGATTACGCAATAAAGTGCAAATATATAGGCGGCGCGATAAATTACGACGTTGCGGTTATCAGGGCGAACACGGCGGACGTTTTAAAGGTCAATCCCCAGGCGGTGCCCGTAACGGTCAGCTATGATTACAGCGTGGGCGAAAATACCTACGCGGTGGGCAACCCCGACGACGGCGGCATAAGCGTGACCGAGGGAATCGTCAGCGTGGACAGCGACTACGTTACGCTCTCTATCGACGGCAACGAGCGCAGCTACCGCTCCATAAGGACGGATACGGCGCTCACGCACGGCAACTCTGGCGGCGGCCTTTTCAATATGCAGGGCGAGCTTATCGGGCTGAACAACGCGGGGGACAGCGATATAACCAGTATGAACTACGCCATTCCCGCGTCCATTATGACGGGCATAGCCGACGGCGTTATATACTACAATACCCGAAACGGAATTAAGTACACCAGCAGAACGCTTTTGGGCGTTACTTCCCAGGCGGAAAATTCGCGCTTCGTCTACGACGGGGCTACGGGCGGCGGATATATCCGCGAGAACGTCGTCATAAAGACGGTCAACGATAAGGGCCCCGACAAAGTGACGAACAGTCTTGCAAACGACCTCGGGCTTAAGGTGGGCGATATCATAACCGCCGTAACGGTCAACGGCAAAAAGTACGAAATTATAAGACAGTACCAGATTGCCGATTTGCTTTTAAACGTGCGCGCAAGCGACACCATAAAGATTGACTATACGCGCGACGGGCAGGCAAAGGAAACGCAGGAAACGGCTGTGCGCCCCTCCGATATCGACAGGATAGATTAACTTGCCTTTCGGCTAAAGATATGGTAAAATAATCCAAAGCACCGTTTCGGGCAGAGGAGAGAATATGGAAGAGAATAAAAAAAACCTGTATTCGGCTATTCAGCCGACCAACAGCCTGACCATAGGCAACTATATCGGCACGCTTAGAAACTGGGCTTCCTATCAGAACGATTATAACTGCGTTTTCGCAATGGCGGATATGCACGCAATCACCGTGCGCCAGCAGCCCGCGCAGCTCCGCGCAAACACGCTTGCGCTTGCCGCGCTCTTTATTGCCTGCGGCGTAGACCCCGAAAAATGCACCTTTTACGTGCAGTCGCACGTGCCCTGCCACGCCGAAATGTGCTGGGCGCTCAACTCGCTTACGTACGTGGGCGAAATGGAGCGTATGACGCAGTTCAAGGATAAATCCAAGCGCCACGCGGACAATATCAATATGGGGCTTATGGACTACCCCGTGCTCATGGCGGCGGACATTCTTTTGTATCAGACGGACGTCGTGCCCGTGGGGCTGGACCAGCGCCAGCACCTGGAAATCACGCGCGACATAGCAATCCGCTTCAACAACGCATATTCGCCCACGTTTACCGTGCCCGAGGGCATATACGCAAAGGTGGGCGCTAAGATTTGCGACCTTCTGGACCCTTCCAAAAAGATGAGCAAGTCGGCGGAAAATCCCAACGGCTCCATATTTATGACAGACGACAGGGACACCGTTATAAGAAAGTTCAAGCGCGCCGTCACGGACAGCGACAACACCATCAAGTACGACCCCGAAAACAAGCCCGGCGTGAGCAACCTGCTTGCGATATACACGACCTTCTCGGGCATGAGCATGGACGAGGCGGAAAGGGAGTTTGCTGGCAAGGGCTACGGCGATTTCAAGCTTGCCGTGGGCGAAACGGTTGCCGATAAGCTTGCGCCCGTACAGGCGGAGCAGAAGCGCATTCTGGACGACAAGGCGTACCTGCAGGGCGTTCTTGCGGAGGGCGCGCGCAAGGCTTACGGGGCGGCAAGAAAGACGCTTTCCAAGGTATATAAAAAGATAGGGTTCTTTCAGGCGTAATGTTCGGATATATCAACCCCGACAGTCCTTATTTATTCAAGAAGGACGAAACTTTATACAAGGCGATTTATTGCGGTATGTGCAAGTCGATAGGCGAGGGGTGCGGCAGCTTTTCCAAGTCCGCGCTCACCTACGATATGGCGTTTATGTCGGCGCTTTTGCACAATATCGCCAACTGTGACGTAAAGATAGAAAAACGGCGTTGCGGACTGCATTTAATAAAGCGCCGCTTTATGGCTAAGCCCGATAATATTTCGGTGCTTTTAGGGTGCGTGAACACCGCGCTCGCCTACTATAAGCTGCTGGACGACAAGACCGACGGCGACAGAAAGGGTGCGTTTGCGTTTATGTACAAAAGGGGCTTTAAGCGCACGCTCAAACGCCATCCGCAGGTTGCGGAAATCATACAAAAGCATATGCGGGAGCAGCGCGAGCTGGAAAAGGCGAATTGCACGATAATAGACCAGGCGTGCGAGCCGACCGCGTTTATGATTAAGGAGCTGTCGACCTACGCGCTGGGCGGATACGCGACGCCAGCGACAGAAGCGCTTTGCTACGATATTGGCAAGTGGGTATATCTTGCCGACGCGCTGGACGACTACGACAAGGACGTCAGAAAGGGGCGCTACAACGTGCTGTACAACGCGTTCGGGTGTTCAACCAAGGCGGAGGCGGTAAGTAAGTGCGGCGAAGAAATCGACTTCATTTTCAATACGCTGTTCGCCGATATGCGCCTGCAACTTTCGAATATAAAATTTTATTTCAATCACGACTTAACTGATAATATAATATTGAGGGGTATTCCGCTGAAAACCCGTCGGCTAGTGCACGGCAAATGCGGAGAAGGTAAGAAAAAGAACGATGAACAAACGCAATCTTGAACTTTTGGGATTAACCGAGGGGGCGACCGCGGAGCAGGTCGAGGAGGCGTATTCCGCCCTCCGCGCAAAGCTTTTGGAGGACAGATTTTTAGAGGGCGAGGCAGGCAACGAAGCCGCCAGAATGCTGACTAAAATGCAGGTCGCCCACGACGAGCTTCTTGCCGAATTTGCACAGCTTGAAAGCGGCTCGGGCGAAAAGGACGGCTCTGCTTTCGCACGGGTTGAAGAGCTTATAAAGGCGGGCGACTTGCAGGAAGCGCAGCGCGCTCTGGACGAATTCAACGAGCGCGGCGCCCAGTGGCACTATCTTCAGTCGGTGGTGTTCTACCGCAAGAACTGGGTAAACGAAAGTAAGAAACAGCTTGAAATTGCAATGCGGCTGGACGGCGAAAACGAAAAGTATAAGCAAGCCTACGTCAAGCTGAACGAAAAGATTGCCTACGACGCGTCCAAACCCGGCGCAAACGGAGAGGGCGAAAGCGTGTACAGGGGACAGGATATGAACTCCTATTCCGACAATCAGATGGGCGGAAGCTTCTGTTCATACTGCGTGGAGTGCTGTGCGCTCAACGCCTGCATTAACTGCCTTTGCAGCTGCTGCAGATAACGCGTTATGCCTAAGAATAAGAATTCACGCTCGTTCGAAATTGCGCTTTCGGGCATATCGTGCGCGGTGGCGGTGCTCTTTCTCGCGCTAGGCATACTCAGCGGCTGGCTGCTGGCAACGGGCTATTTTATCGGGGTGCTGGCGCTTATGGTGCCCCTTTCCAAACAGTTTTATAAGGGCGGTTTTCTCGCCTATGCGGGCACGTGCGTGCTCGCGGTAATTATGGGCGCGGCGGCAAAATTCTGGGACCTCGTGCCCTTTATTATGTTTTTCGGACTGCACCCCGTCGTCAGCGCGCTTATAAATAAAAGCAGGTTCAACAACTGGATATTCCTGCCCGTCAAGGCGCTGTGGTTCGACGCAATGCTTATCGTCGGGTACTATCTGGTGTTCGGCGGAGTTATGGGCGGCACGCTCTTTCCGGAAACGGTTTACCAAACTATCAACAAATATTTCTTCCTGCTGGTCTTTACCGTCGGCACGGTAATCGGGATTATATACGACTTTCTGGTATCGCGCTGTCAGCTTGCGGTCAACGCCGTGGTTGCGCGCATAAGGAAATAAAACGGAATAAACATGGAAAAGAATAAGGAATACAAAGGGGAAGTCCTCTCTCTCGGCAGCGAGGGGGAGGGCGTTATAAAATGGGAGGATAGCACCGCGTTCGTGCCATTTTGCCTGGTCGGCGAAAAGGTGTCCTTTAAGGCGCTTAAGATTTCGGGCAAGGTCGCTTACGGCAAGCTTACCGAGGTGCACAACCTTTCGCCCGACAGGGTTGAGCCCGTCTGTCCGCATTTCGAAAAGTGCGGCGGCTGCCAGCTGCAGCACGCGGCTTATTCCGTCCAGCTCGATTTCAAAAGACGGCTCGTGCAAAACTGCCTTAAAAAAATCGGCGGACTGGACGTCGAGGTCAACCGGACGGTATCGGGCGAAAAGCAGTACGGTTACCGCAACAAGCTTGCCCTGCCCGTCGGAGTGGACGGAGAGGGAAACACGGTCACGGGCTTTTTCGCGCCCCGTTCCCACCGCATAGTGCCAATAAATTCCTGCTCGCTTCAAGCCGAATGGTCGGGCGCGCTAATCGCCGCGCTCACGTCCTTTATGAAAGAGGCGGGGCTAACCGGTTACGACGAAAGCACTTATACGGGCGATATCCGTCATCTCGTCGCGCGCGAGGTGGACAGCAGCCTGGTCGTTACCGTGGTTGCGACTTCGCGCATAAATCTTGAAAAATTCGCCGACGCGCTGGCGTGCAATTTTAAAAGCTTTACCCTGTGGCTCAACGTAAATAAGGCGAAAAGCAACGTAATTTTCGGCAAAGAGTGGCACATATGCCGCGGTGAAGGTTATTTTACGGGCGAGGACGGGGGCATTAAGTTCAGAGCGGGCGCCAATACCTTTTTGCAGGTCAACGACGGAGTGCGCAAGCTTTTATACCGTGCTGTCATCGACGCGGTAAAGGACGGGGATACAGTTGCGGTCGATTTGTACAGCGGCGGCGGACTTCTTACCGCAATGCTGGCAAAGGCGTGCCGCTCGGCTTACGGCATTGAAATCGTGCCCGAAGCGGTTGCGTGTGCGGACGAGCTTAAAGAGCTGAACGGACTGTCGGACAGAATGTTCAATTACTGCGGCGCGGTAGAGGATAAGATTGACGAGGTGTTTGCGCTCAGCGCGGGATATAAGCGCGCAATCGTGTGCGACCCGCCGCGCAAGGGCATGGAGCGGTCGGTTATAAAGGCGGTGCTTGCAAGCGGCGCGGAAAAGGTGGTGCTGGTTTCCTGCAACCCCGCAACGCTCGCGCGCGATTTGGGACTTCTGTGCGGCAGCTTAAAGGAGGCGGACGGTCAGCTTGTCAAAAATCCGTCCTATTCGTCCGACGGTATTAGCGGTTATTACCGCATAATTTCCGTCACCCCCTTCGATATGTTCCCCCAGACAAAGCACGTGGAAACGGTTGTCGTGCTTTCAAAATAAGGAAAAAATTATAAAGGAGTAATATTATATGCCATTTATCGACAGTAAACTGACCGTAAAACTTACGGAGGAAAAGAAGGAAAAAATCAAACAGAAGCTTGGAAAGGCGGTTTCCATTCTTCACAAGGGTGAGACCTACTTAATGGTGGGCTTTCAGGAGAATTACGATTTGTATTTTGGCGGCAAGAGATTAGAAAAGGGCGCTTACGTCGAAGTAAGCCTTTTCGGCAGCGCGTCGCCAGCAGACTATTCCAAAATGACGGGAGAGATATGCCGTATCCTCTCGGAGGAGGCGGGCATTCACGCCGAATGCGTCTACGTCACGTATCACGGGTTGAAGGACTGGGGGTGGAACGGCTCGAATTTCTGATGCGCGGGGGCGTGTTGAGCCGGATTTAATTTAATAAAAAGATTTAACTTTCCGTAAAAATTTTTGCGGAAAGTTTTTTTATTGTCGCAACCGTATGGCACCTTTAAGCTTTAAATTGAAAAACGCTATCCGGAAAGCAAAATAATAAATTGGAGGAATAATCTCATGTTTAATCCTGCAGAAGAAATGTCAAGCATAGCGTTTGACAAAATTATAGGCGGTGCGCTCAACGCGGTTGTAAGCGCACAGAACAATTCGTCCCTGACCACGGTTGATTTCATTAAGAACGTGGGCTTTCAGAACGACGAGAACGGGAATACGGTAAAGCCCGTATACGTGGATTTCAAGTATCCCAAAGAGGTTGCGCCCTACCGTGCGGCAACGCCCGACTCTTACCGCGTTGAAATAACCGGCGGCGGAAAGGGCTACGACGAAGACGAGCTCAACAAAGGCGGGTACACTGTGGATGGATTACCCGAAGTAAAGCTTAGCTTCACAGTCGATTCAAACGGTGCAATAAGCGCGGTCAACATCATCGGCGGAGAGGACAAGCTTATGGCAAAGCTCAAGGGCCAAGACAGTGTGAACGTAACCGCAAAAACCGCAACCGGCGAAGGCGCGAATATTGCCATAAAGAAAGTGGCGGGCTCAAAGGCGACTCCCGCAAAGTTCCAGGATATGACTTTGCAGGTTCCCCTGCTCACCATCGTGCCCATACCCTTCATCCGCGTAGCTACCACGGACATCGAGCTGAACGTTAAAATTAATTCGATTTACAACTCTTCAAATACGAGCGATACGAACGTGGACGCCAGTGTGAGTGCAAGCGCTAAGAAAAAGGGTTTCTTCTTTAGCGGCAACATCAATATGAATGCGTCCGTTTCCCACCAGCAGAAGAAGTCCACGACCGAGGAAGTTAAAAAGGAATACTCGCTCAACATCAAAATCCACGCGGTACAGGACGACCTTCCCGCAGGTATGAGCAGAATTCTCGACGTCCTCGAGGAAAGCATCGTTCCCAAGCTTTCGGGAGGAAACGAAGCGGGCGAAAAAGAAGCGGGCGGAAAAGAGGAAGGCGGGAAAGCGGCGTAAAGGCAGGTAAATTATGGTTGAGCTTTCTACATTTATAGGACAAATTATCTCCGACGTTGCCACCGCGCGCTCGAATGCCGACGCGTATGCGGCAAGCACCAGCGAACTGTATCACGCCGACCCTTTCGTAAAAAATATGCCTATACCGCACTACATTATCGAGAGCGCCGAAGTGGACGTTCCCGTTATGATTGTGGGAATTAAAAAAAGTTCGGACGAATTCGAGGAGCAAAAAGAAGAGCTGTTCAATGCAATAAAGACAAAACTGCCCGTATTACTCGTCCGCAACTATAAATATTCCTTCTTAAAGAGCCGGGAGGAGCAGAATCAGAAGGAGGCGGAAGAATACCGTTCGCGCGAAATGATGCGCGTGGAGACCAACGGAAGCGGGGCAAAGAAAAAGGAGTCCGTTACGGCGTATAACGCGTCCTTCACGGACGAGCAGCTGGAAGAGTTCGGCGTATCGGCAAAGCAGATAACCGAAAAAATTATAGCCGATATAAAAAACTATCTGGACACCTATAACTATGACCTGGTTAAAATCCTGGACTTGTCGGACGAGTTTATCCGCTGTCTAGAAAGGGAAATAAAGCGCGACACCGCAACTTATAAAAAGGGGATGAGCCCTTTTTCCGACGACGACGCGGTTGTGTCCGCTTCAAAGTATATAGGCAATCTGATGTTCTTCGAGTTCAAAAAAATCATGCGCTCCAACGCCGCCGTTCAGGTGGACATAAACACGGTGCAGATGAACGAGTACGCAACCAAGGACTGCCTTATGCACATAAAGCTTAAAGTCAAGGAACAGGATTTGTCCCTGATTGTGGAGGAGGGGGAGAACGGACGCGAAAAGCGTTACCTCTCGCTGTCGTAAATGCTCAATTATGCGGTTTACTTGCAGCTTAACGGGCTGCTTGGCGAAATCTCAAGCCTGACGCCGCAGCTTAAAAACGCGGTGGGCGCATACGCGCACTCGGTTGAAACGTATCTGAATAAATTGCAGGACCTCGCGGACGGACAGAGATTGACTATTTCTTCCGACGTGGCGGTGGAACTGCAAAAACTTATCTCGTTTGACGGGAAGGGACAAACGCGGCACAGCGCACGCAAGGAACGCGATATATTCGCGGCGGGCTGCATAGAACGCGTTCAGCAGAAGGTGAAAACCTATCTGGAAAAATACGATAAAACCTTTACCGAGTGTGCGGACGCCTGCCGTCAGCTGGCGGCGCAAATCATAACGTTCAACGGCGATATCCCGCAGGGGGTAAACGCCGTTGATACTATGATTTCCATAGCGCGCTCCACCGACGCGTTAAAGCCTTACTATGCCCAGCTCGTCGGCATAGTGGGAATATTCAATTTAAGGGCGGTATTCGATTCCGTCCTGCCCCAGGCGGGCGTAATAAACTATTGAGAAAAAGTAATGAACGGCTTAAACCACAATATAAATAATGCGCGTCCCCAAGCCGGCGTTGCCGTCGTATCCGCGGCTTTAAACACCTGGGAAGACATTGCAAAACTGACCAATTTGGTAAAAGACGTAATATCGTCTGTCACGAAAGAGTCAAAAACGTTGTCACAATTTTTGAATTTGTCGGTGTTATCCGGCTTTACATATGTGACGATAAATGAGTAAAAAATACGACAGACAAATGGAATTGCTGAACCTGCTTTTGCGGTGCGGCAGAACGACCATTTTGAATATTTCCGTCGAGCTGGGCGTGTGCGTGCATACCGTCAAGCGCGACATAGCGGACCTGCAATACCATTTCCCCATATTTACTTATGCGGGTAAGGGCGGAGGGGTGGAGCTAAGCGCCTGCTTCAGTTTCGAAAGGCGTATCCTTACCAGGGATAACGTCAACCTTATAAGGTATTCACTGGAATTTCTGGCGCAATCCGGAGATATCAAATCTTCCGCCGCACATTCGTTGCTCCGCAAGATTTTTCATACTAACTACACGGGGCAGAACGGGTAAAACGCATAAGTTATTGACTAATTGCCCACACTGTTTATATGGGTAAGAAGAACAGTAAAAAAATTATAAACGAGGTTTTTGAGGGCGGTGCAAGCGCCAACGAGTGTACGGGGGCGCTGCAGAAGATTTCGGTAGACCCCGAAGAGGTGGCGCGCTTCCACGCCGAATACGTCGGGGAAAAGAAAAGTAAAGTAGATAATTAAATTAAAAAGGGGACGGCAAGTTTGCCGTCCCCTTTGATATTGCATCAATCAATTCAATACGCCGTTCTTTATATAAAAGCTTTTAGACCTGTCCCTGACGGGGCTGCCGCCCTCTACGACGACGTACTCCTTTGCCTTGCCGTGAACGTTGTTGACAAGCTTTACGCAGTCAACTTCGCCTCGCCCTGCGGCAAGATAGTAGTAATCGTAAACGTAATCCTTTATACACTTGACGATATATCCGCACACACTCGAATAGGACATAACCGAGGCAAGGTCGAACTGCACGTATTTGCCGTGCTCCGCGCGCATCAGCACCAGGTTGTCGCCGGCAATCGAAAGCTCCAGATTTGCGGTGCGTCCGCCCTGCAAAAGCTTGCCGCCGTCAAATCCTTCGGCAACGTAGCGGTGCATGGTCGCGCGGTAGCCCTTGCGGACTTTGAATTCCCATACGAGAATGAACACCATATACGCGGCTATAAGAGTAAGCAGCACGTAAAACATTATTACCGTCCAGTCGGTGTAGTAGCGCGAAAGGGTGGCAAGCCAGATGGCTATCGCCGCGCACGCAACTGCAATCACGCACATAACTATGTTTGTGATAAGCGAAACTCTCTGCAATTTTTTAAAGGTCGATTGCATTTCGGGTGCGGATAAGTCAATCATTTATAAGCCCTCTTTTAATATAGTAATTTCCGTCCGTGCCGACGGGATTGCCGTTTGCAACCAGTGCGATTTCGCGCGGTGCGCCGCCCGTATCGTCGGTTACCGTCACGCTGCCCGCGTTGAGCTTTTGCGCGTTTACAAGGTAGTAAGCCTGCAAAAACTGCAAAAGTTTTTCGCCCGCGGAGGAGTAGACCGACGGCGCGGCTTTGAGCGCGGACAAATCGAACGATATTTCCGCTCCGCCGTCCGCAACCGTTTTACCGTCCCTGAATGAGGCGGGGGATATGATAATTTCGCCCGTATAGCCTTCGCGCGAAAGTGTGAGTATATCGCCCGAATAGACGACGGTGAAGCGGATATTGCCGCCCCTTAAAATATCCTCTCTGGCGTAAAACGCATCGGCAATAGTTTTGCAAACCAGATGGTTTAGCTCTTTGCCGGGTTTGGCGCCGAAAAAAATCATAAAGAAAACGAACGACAGCAACGCCATTAAATAGATGCACAGAAATGATAAAAACAATTCCCCGTTGCTTTCGGCGCATTTGGAACAAGTCGCAATAATTACGCCGTATATTATCAGCGCGACGAAGAACATTATGCCTGTGCACCTGTATATTCTGCGCCGCTGCAATGCGGCGGTCGTTTCGGCACCGTCGAACTTAATCATCTCAATCCGTATAATAAATCAAATTTCGCCGAAAGTCAAATAAATAATGCCGTCCGCGCGGCAATGCGCGCGGACGGCACAATATTCTCTCATATCATACTTTTTCTTTTGCGTTTGATAAATTATCTTGCGCAGGACAGGACGACGTAGGAAAGCGCGTTTACACCCAGCTCCTCGTTTTCCTCTTGCAGATAGTTCAGACTATCGTAAATAAACATATATCTTACCTCCCGTAAGTTTTTGCGGCGCTTATCTTTTCCGGTAAGCCGCTTAAATTTTTAGTTTGCCGTCAGGTGTTTTCCTGATTTCGCAAGCAGTATAGCACTTTAAAAAATGTCAGTCAATAACATTTTTAAAAATTTAAAAAATTTTAAAAGTGTTAGTTTGTAACATATTTATATGAAAGTTACGATAATATATGTTATAT
>CAMWWA010000022.1 GCA_947177825.1 uncultured Clostridia bacterium | reverse complement strand
GATTATAAACGTTTCGTCGGTCGGGGGCATCGTCCCTCTGCCCTATCAGGCGCTGTATTCCGCGACAAAAGCGGGCGTCGAGGTTTTTCGCGCGCGATTGCAACCGAATTGAAACCGAAAAAAATAAAGGTATGCGCGATATTGCCTGGCGACACGAAAACGGGGTTTACCGCCTCGCGCATTTGCGAGGGCGAAAACAAGCGTGCCGAACGCTCGGTTAAAAAGATGGAGCACGACGAGCAGCACGGCAAAAGCCCCGAATACGTTGCAAAAATTATCTGTAAACAGATAAAGCGCAAAAAACCGCCTCTGCGCGTGAGCGTGGGCGGCTTGTCCAAGTTCGAAGTTTTTCTGGCTAAGACGCTTCCCGTAAGATTCGTAAACTTTGTTGTTTCCAAAATATACGGATAAATTTAAGAGGGGCGCAACCGCACGGTTGCGCCCTTCTTTTTTACTTAAATTTAAATTGCCCAGTTGCCGTCTTTGAAGATTTGCACGCGTTTTCCGTCCGTGGTTACGCCGACTATGGACATATCCTTGCTGCCTATCATAAAGTCGACGTGAATCATCGAATTGTTTACGCCCAGCTTGTTGCACTCCTCGTTGGTGTACTGCTCGTAATTTTCCAGGCAGTTGTTGAAGCCCCTGCCGAGAGCCAAATGGCAGCTTGCGTTCTCGTCGAAGAGCGTGTTGTAAAAGAGTATGCCCGTATTATTTATGGGCGAGTCGTACGCAATGAGCGCAACCTCGCCGAGATACGCGGCGCCCTCGTCCATTGCTATCATCTTTTCAAGCAAATCCTGATTTTTTTCCGCTCCTACCTTAACCGCCTTGCCGTCCTTGAATTCCACCCAGAAATTTTCGATAAGCTTGCCCTGATAGGAAAGCGGTTTGGTTGCAACGACCTTGCCTTCCGCCCTGCCCTTCATGGGCGTTGTAAACACTTCCTCGGTGGGAATGTTGGGGTTGAAATAGACGTTTGCGCCCAGCGTCGTTTCGCCGCCGCCGCAGAAAATACCCTTCTGGTTAAGACCGACGGTAAAATCCGTGCCGTTGGACGACTTGTATTCCAGCCTGTCAAACTTGTACTTATTTAAAAATTCGCATCTCTGTGCAAGCTTTGCGTTGTGCTTTTCCCACTCGGCAACGGGGTCTTCCGTCACGCGCGAAGTGTACAAAATAGCCTCCCACAGTTTTTCAACCGCCTCTTCGACGGGCAATTCGGGGAAAACCTTGTGCGCCCACTCCTTGCCGGGTACCGCCGCTATGCACCACTGGTATTTGTTTTCGATTGCGTCGCGGTAGGGCTTGATTATAGGATAGCGCGCCATATTCGCCTTGGAAATCTTTTCGTTGTCCGTGCCGCTGAGTCCGTCGGGGTCGTCCGAATCGAGCCAAAGAAGGCATGAAAGATTGTCCACCCTGGACTGCCACTCCGCCTTTTCGATATCCATCACCTGCGAAAGCGTTTCAAGCGAACGGTAAATATAGTTGAGCTTTGCGACGGGCATATAGCTCCACTTGACGGTGACCGTTTCAGCGCCCAGCTTATAGCATTCCTCCACGACCATCGCCACGAATTCGGGCTGGTCGAGTCCGCACTGAATTACTACCTTTTGTCCCTTTTTAACGTTGAGTCCGCTGCCTGCAATAAGGCGCGCGTACCTTTGAAGTTGTGCCTTTTCCATTTTACTTTTCGTGTGCCTCCTTTACAATCTGATAAGCCACGGCTATAAGCTCCTCCTCGGAAGCCTGCGGATTGTGACCTATATACCAGGTCATATCGTCGATTTGCTCGTCGTCTTCCAACACCATCATAATGGTTGCGATAGTCTGCTTTGCCGCGCTGCGCGCATACAGCGACATTCCGAGTATTCTCTGTTTTTCGCTGAGTTCGTATTCTTCGCCGCTCACTTAAATTTTACCCCCGAACGTTGATTTGTATAGCACGATTTTACCATAAATTTCCCTTTCAGTAAAGAAAAATGCGCGACTATATTAATAATCTTTGCGGCAAGCCGTTGACTTTAATAAAAGCGTGTTGTAAAATTATAACGTTATAAATATAAACTGCAGGAGAGAAATTATGAGTCAACCCCAAATCAAACACAACAAAACACCGCTGATTGCATATCTGTGCCTTACCGCAATATTCGTCATTGCGGCGTTGCTGTGCTTCCTCGTTCCCAAGATGATTAAGACAGACGCACCGCTCGAACTCGTAAACAACAGACTGACACTGGTTTACGGCGGCGACGGATATTACTGGCTGGACGGCGAACTGAAAAACGTTTCCGACGAGACCGTAACCATCAGCAATATCGGCGGAATGGAAGTAAGCTTCAGCGAAACGTCTATAAAATTCGACGATTGCTGGAGGCTTAAGCCCGGTCTGCCCGAAAGTGCAAACCTTGAAAACCGCGCAAATTATATCGATATAGTTCTCGAGCCCGGCGAATCCTACGATTTTAACGAGAGCACCAACTGCCTGAACGGAAAAACGTCCGTAACCGGACTGCGGGTACATTTAAACGGTCAGTCTTACAGCCTGTACAAAAACACGAGCGTAACTACCGTACTTATAATCGTGTTCATTATATTTGCGCTTATCTTCCTGATTCTTGCGTTTACCCAGAACAAGAATCAGCGCAACATTGCTTTAAGACAACAAGCGGCTTTGGAGATGTGCTCGACCAACGGTCAGCAATGCTATATCATAACCGCTAACGTTGCCGACAAGGACGAGAAAAAGAAAGCCGCGGCAAGGAACGCGGGCTGGATTGTCGGAGGGCTTATCGGCGCTCTGATTACCGGCAGAGGCGTCATTTCGGTTTCTTCGGGCACCTCTAATATGGAATTCGTTTTAAGCGAAAATTCGCTTCACGCAATCAAGGCTGATTCGACGCCTGCCGCGCCCCAGCTTACTCCCATTACGCGCAACGATATGCCGGTTGCATCCATTCAGACCAAAAAGAATAAGGTTATAGTTAAGAGTGCGGACGGCAAGAAGACGCTGACCTTCTTCCACGACAAGAAGTCCCCCCTTACCGTCGAGCAGATTGAAGAGTATCTGAACAATATTTTCGTTAAGCCCGTTGCCCAGCCCGAGGCAAAAGCTGCCGAAAACGCAGCACCCGAGGTTGACCCCTTTGAGGACTTAGCAACCGGGAAAGCGGCAGGCGAGCAGACAAGCGAAAACGCAGAAAGCACTGCTGCGGACGAAAGCGGCAAGACCGACGGAGAATAATTTTTACCGCGGAATTTTGTTTGACTGAAAACGCAAAAAAATAATATAATATTAAAGTAGCCGCGTTAGCGCGGCTGCATACCGAGGCGTAGCGCAGTTGGTAGCGCGTATGGTTCGGGACCATAAGGTCGTGGGTTCAAATCCCGTCGCCTCGACCAAAAAGGAAAGCCGAAAGCGGAAAACCGCTTTCGGCTTTTTGTTGTTTAACTTTTTAATATGCCTGCCGCCCTGAGATTGGCGAGGAGCGTATTGAATTTGGTTACGACGTCCGCTTCGCTCGTGGCGTCCTCTACCTCTGCCGCCGCGTTTAAAGTAGCGTCAAAACCACCTCTGGGGCCCGTTGCGCCCGTTGCACCTCTGGGACCTGTCGGGCCTGTGGGACCGGTTACACCGCTGGGGCCTGTAGGACCTGTCGGACCGATTACACCACTGGGACCCGTAGGACCGCTGGGACCTGTTGGACCGCTGGGACCTGTGGGACCGCTCGGACCTGTGGGACCTGTGGGACCTGTAGGTCCGGTAACGCCCGTTGCACCTGTGGCACCCGTAGGACCGGTAGGTCCGGCTATACCTGTCGGTCCGGTCGGACCAACTGGGCCTGTCGGACCCGTGGGGCCGGTTACGCCCGACGTTCCCGTGGCGTACCTTATGGTTTCTACATTTGAATTGCCGCTACAACCGCAGCCGCCGTTGCAGCCGCAATTGCAGGCAAAAAAGATTCTTAAAAGTTTTTCGGTCATGTTTATAAAATTTTACCTCTCGGTTAGTTTTGTCTGAAAATATTTTTTATTGTGGAGATAGCTGGGGTCATCGGGCTTAGCCTTTCCCGCTATTTCGTTATAGTGTACCGCAAGCTCGTAGTTGCCCAGCTTATCGTGCAATATGCACAGCCTAATTGCCGGGATATACGACAGATAATCAACGTTTACGAAGCCCCCGTTTTCAATACTTTCGGGCGACGCGAGGGCGCGTTCGTACCAGTATATTGCGGTACGAACGTCGTTTTTGCCCTCGAAATACCGTGCAAGAATACAGCAGTCCTCGGCACGCGGAAAGGAGATAGTAAACGCGTAAACGAGGGCGCGCACGGCTTGCTCCTCATTGCCCAGCTTGCATAATGCGCAATAGATAGTGCGGCACGCCTCCACCTTGTTTTCTTCCCAGCCGTCGCCGGCAAGGAAGTCTTTAAGCACCGCAATGCACTCGACGTACATCGAGTTGAAAAACAGTTCCCGCCCGTAATAAAACTTTTGGCGCGCATCCAGCGGCAGACCGCGCGCTATAAGGTTCTGATAAATGGAAAGATTGCGCCGCGCGGGATTTTGTTTTACCTTTTTATGATAGATGCTCGCATCCGAATATATCTGCCGTCCCGAAACGTTGACGACCTCGTGCACCTCGCCCTCCCACTTGAAATTCATGGAACGGCGGAAAATGCGCTCGCGGAAATAGACGTACGACGGCATATCGCCGTCAAACGCCGCAACGTATTTTAAATATGCCACGTCGAAGTCGTTGCAGTGCTTAAGCGCCGCAATCTTTTTTGCGTTTACTTCCGATATAATGTCGTCGGCGTCCAGCCACATAACGAGGTCGCACGAGGCAAGCGAAAAGGAATAATTGCGCGCGGCGGCAAAGTCGTCGGTCCACTTGAAGAACGCAACCTTATCGGTATAGGAACGGGCAATTTTTACGGTGTTATCCACCGAGCCCGTATCCACAATTATAATCTCGTCGGCGAACGTGCGGACGCAATCGAGGCAGCGGGCGAGGGTCTGCTCCTCGTCCCTTACAATCATACAAACACTTAAAGTCATAACAAAAGGCGGTAATACATTATATGAAAAGCCCCGCGCTCTATGTGTGCGCGGGGCATAATTTCTATAAATATCCAACCAAATTTATTATATTAACCGTTTATATCAACCGAAGAATTCATGGTAGATTGCGGCAATGCACTTTTCGCAATCTTCGTTGCGCACGCCGACTATAATGTTCAGCTCGCTGGAGCCCTGGTCAATCATTTTTGCATTTATATTCGCTTCCGCCATTGCTTTGAAAAGGCGCGCCGAAGTACCGATTGACGACGACATTCCGTGACCGACCGTCGCGATGAGCGCAACGTTTTCCATAACCCTTATTACGTCGGGTTCGGTATCGTTCTTTATGCCCTCGATAATCTGTTCCAGCTTATAGCCCTGCACCTCGTCACTGTCCAGAACGACGGACATCGTGTCGATTCCCGAAGGGATATGCTCGACCGAAACGCCCTCCCTTTCCAGCACGGAAAGCACCTTGCGGACGTAGCCGATTTCGGTATTCATATGGTTCTTTTCAATTAAAATTACGGTGAAATTTTTCTTGCCCGCAATGCCCGTTACGACGTTGCCGTCGGGGGTGTACTGCGAGATGGGAAGAATTGCCGTGCCCTCGTCCTCGGGACGGAAGGTGTTTTTGATTACTATGGGAATATTCGCCTTGCGCACGGGAAAAATACTTTCGGAATGAAGCACGTTCGCGCCCATATACGAAAGCTCGCGAAGCTCCTTATAGGAAAGATTTTTGATGCGCTTGGGGTTTTGAACTATGCGGGGGTCGCAGGCGAGAAAGCCCGAAACGTCCGTCCAGTTTTCGTAAACCGAAGCGTTGACCGCGCGCGCCACTATCGCGCCCGAAATGTCCGAGCCGCCGCGCGAGAATGTCTTAACCTTGCCGTCCGCGCCCTTGCCGTAGAAGCCGGGGAAAACGGCTTTTTCCGCGCCGTTGACCGCCGCGGAGATTGCGCGGTAGGTCTTTTCGCCGTCCAGCTGTCCGTCCCTCTTAAAGAAAACGACGTCCTCGCTGTCGATAAACTTTGCGCCGAGAAGCTCCGCCATTATGCGCGCGGAAAGATATTCGCCGCGCGAAGCGGTGAAATCGCTGCTCTTTTCGGCGTTGAGGCGCTGCTCGGTTTCGTCAAGCACCGACTTGATATCCATCTGGATATTCAGTTCTTTGACTATGCTTTCGAATCTCTGGCGGACGCTTGCAAAAGCCTGCTTGCAGTCCCCCTTTTCCTTGAGTTCGTCGTAGCACGCGTACAAAAGGTCGGTGACCTTTATATCCCCGTTAAACCGCTTGCCGGGTGCGGATACGACGACGAATTTTCTCTTTTCGTCGCTTTGAATTATCTTTTTGACGGCTTGCATCGTGTTGCCGTCCGCCATGGACGTGCCGCCGAATTTACATACTTTTAAAGTCATTTCGTTACCTTGGTTTTATCAACCGGGAAAAATATTTTTACCGTACGACGCTTAACCCTGAATAATTTTGCCTTCGATATAGTAGCGCTTTTCGTTGCCCTCTCCCATAGAGAAAGTCTTGCGCGGAAGATTGCCGCCCGTAACTATAAGGCGGAAGAAATCGTCCTTGGCAATGGCGGGAAGAATTACGCCTGCGCCCATTGAGGAAAAGCCTTTCAGCTCCTCTTCGCCGTGGATATAATCCACCTCGCCGCCGTTTTCCGCAATGAAGTCGGCTATGTATGCGTCAAGCTCGCGAATGCCCTGCGGCACGTCGTCCGTAAACGGAATTTCGGTGGAAACGCCGTCTATTACAACATATGCTTTTTTGCCGCCGTTCGTCTTTAAACCTTCGGCAAACGCCTGCGGCTTGTCGGTCTTGACAAGCCTGTGAATGGGTTCGAAATTGAGTGCGTTGTCGTAGATATTGACCGCCTCGACAAGTGCGAATCTTGCGGGGTGGTTTGCCGCCTGTTCGGGCGTAAGCTTCTTTTTTACGTTCTCCCAGCAGGTCTTGGCGGTTGCCAGCGAATGGTTGCCGTCGCCCACCGCAAACAGCAGCTTTTCACCGTTGCCGTATTTGTCGCCTTCGCACAAAGAATTGAAAGCCTGAATGACCTTTTCCGCGTTGGAAATATAAGTGCCCTTGACGTGACCGCCGTCCATATTCAGCTCGAAATCGTATAAAATCTTGCCGCGCCTGACGGTGTTTAACACCGCCCCTTCCTTATCGTCGTACAAAAGCATGACGTGCGGAAGCTCTATGGGGGCGTTCTCCCTGATTTTTACGCGGGGCGGAATTCTTTCCAAAATGGTCGCCTCGGTCGAGCGGATGAGCGCCTTGCTGCCAGGGTTGAAATCGTACTCCTCCAAATCGATTGCAAGCACTATACCCGTGCGCTTGCCCGACTGGGTGGTGCGCTCCACTAAAATGAAGCCGCCCTGCACCTCTTCGAAAATGCCGCCGTAAATATAGTCGCGCATATGTGCGTTTATATCCTCGATGCGCTGCTTAGGCTTGTCCTTTAAATAAATTTCGGGAAAAATCAGCCTGAGCGTCGAGGGCTTGTCGCCGACGAGCGCGTCGAGCTGGGACCAGTATTTTTTGTCCGAAGTGAACTGGTCGCAGGCGTTTACCGCCCACAGCTCCATATCGGCGTCCTTGGGAAGAAGTATCTGGGGAATTTTAATAGCGTTCATTTTGCACCTCAAACAATGTTTATAAGTACTACGGTGCAGGCTGCAAGAAAGAGCGCAAGCAATTTTATGCCGATATTTTTCGTGAATAAATCTTTTAAGAATTTACCTAACTTTTTCATAGCGCTTTATTCTCCTTGGGTTCGTTGCCCGTCAAATCCGTCCAGAAATAGTCGCTGAGCACGTTTCTTAAATCGGCGTCGTTTGCGTACTTTTTCTTGACCTCGCCGTTCCTTACTATCGAGATAACGCCCGTTTCCTCCGAAACGACTATGGACGTTACCGAAGCAACAGTCGTTACGCCGAGAGCCGCGCGGTGGCGCGAGCCTACCTCCTGGGGGAGATTGTTGTTCTGGATAAGCGGAAGGAAACAGCCCGCCGCGTGAATTTTCTGCCCCTCGATTATCATTGCGCCGTCGTGCAGGGGCGCCTTGGGATAGAACACCGCCTCCACCATAGGGGCGTTGATATCCGCGTTTATTACCGTGCCGCTGGAAATAATACCTTCGGGCAGATTGCCGTTGGAAAGCACTATTAAAGCGCCTATGTCGTTTTTGGACATGTGCTGGACGGCGTGGGTGATTTCGTCGATTATAAACTCGATATCGCGCACCGTAAGGCTATCGCCCTTGGCGTGGTGCTTTTTGGGACCGGTGCCGAGCAGCGAGCGCTTGATTTCGGTATCGAACATCATTACTACGACGGTGACGAGCAGGAATACCACGAGAACGAGCACCTGCGAATCGATTGAGGTTGAAAGCGAGAAGGCAATGCCGAATACTATTACCGTACCGCAAAACAGAGCGATAAGCTTACCGCCCTTGTTTCCCTTTAAAATTCTGAACGCAAGATAGAACGCCAAGGCAAAGATGATAAATTCAAGTATATAGCTGTAACTGAAAGATTCAGCCATATGCTTAATTCTCTCCCAATATTGTACCCAGAAATCTTTTCCGAAGCCCATTGATTAAATCTCCGTCGTGTAAAAATTACTATACATACACTATTATATTAGTTTTCACAAAAAAAATAAAGCATTTTGACAGAATAATAATGCGTATAAAAGAATTTTTGTGTTTTCAGTCGAAAAATACGCGCGCAATTGCGCTTTCGAACGCGCCGCTTTGGGTTATCTGTCCGCTTTTGAACAGCGACGACAGCGAATAGAGCGCGTTTATATAGGAAATAAGCTTTTGCTCTCCCACCGCGCGCGCCTGCTGTTTGGTCTTTCCCAGCACGTAGTCGGTCATTTTTAAAGACGAGGCAAGCTCCCTGTCGGACATATCGGAGGAAAGCACGGTTAAAAGGTTTTTGAAATAGTTTAAAAGCGAGCCTATCACCATGTTTTCGTCAAAACCCTTGTTTAAAAGGTCGTAGCAGATTTCCGAAAAGCCGCCGAAATCGCGGCGAGCAATCGCGCCCGTCATCTGGTAGACGCGGTAGTCTGCGTCCTTATACACAAGCTCGTCCACGACAGCCTTGTTTACGCCGCCCTCCCTGCCGTACTCTATCAGTTTTTCAACTTCCTTGCTTACCCTTGCCATATCGCACAGGCAATAGTCGGCAACCGCCTCGCACGCCTCCACCGAGGAGGAAACGCCCGCGCGCTTCATCGTGAGGTACGCCCACTTGGCAACCGTTTCCCTGTCCGCCTTATTGCAGTCGATATAGGTCACGCATTTTTTGCGCTTCAAGTCCACGCCCTTTTTGCCCTGCGTGTTTACGATTATCGCAATTGTCGTTTCGGGAAAATTTTCAAAGACGGGCTTGATATACTTTTCATAGTCGCCCTCGGTCGGATAGAAGTCTGTTATTTTGACTATGCGTTTTTCCGCCATGAAAGGAAACGCCGAGAGCGCGGAAGTTATATCGGTAAGGCTTGCGCCCTTGTACTGTGCTCCGTCGAAAGTCGTAAAATTGAGTTCGGGCATTTCGAGAAAAGCCGACTTAATCTGTTCCTCCGCCTTGGAGCGGAAATACGCGTCGTCGCCCTCGATAAGATATACCGGCTTTGCGCCCTCTTTTATATCGTCTTTTAGCTGTGTGAATTTCATTGTGGTTATTCCTTTGGTATTACGTAAGAAGGTCGGATTTTACCGTTTGCGATTTCGTAGCGCATAGCGCCGCAGAACGGCAGTCCGTAGCTATCCGCTTTTGTGTACAGCACGGCGCCTTCCGAGCCGTAGCAATACAGATTGAAGTCGGCTTCGCGCAGGAGCGAGCCGTATTTCGCGCCGTCTTGTTCCAGCGCGACGGAAACGGTTATCCCTTTGGTCTGCGCAATCAGCGTGCTTCCCTCGAAAGAAAACTTGACGCCGCACGCTTCGAAATTATCCGAATAGGTTACCGAAACGGGACCTATATTCGTGACTGGAATTGCGCTTGCGCGCGCATATACCCTGTCGAAACCGCCGCCCAGCGCGAACGCAACTGACAGATTATCCTCGTCGCCCAACACCACGAGAGTGTCAACGCCGACGGGCACCTCCTTCGAAGTGCGGTAATTTTCGGTGACGATAAGCACGGCGCCGCAGTCGGTGTTTATGAGCACCGAGCCGCCCGAATATCCCGAGCCGAACGTGACCGAAGTTACTGCGTTGCCCGACCTTAAAGCGGAAACGAGCATAACCGAAATCAACGCCGCTGAGACGACCGCACCGCGTGCAAAGAGCCTTCCGCCGAAATTGAATTTATCCGACAATGCCACGGCAACCGCAATAAACGGCACGAACAGCCAGTTGCCGGCGTCGGACGATATGAGCGCGTTTTCGAAGCCGCATGCCGTTACGAAGTTGACGGCGAGCTGCAACGGCACCACCGACAAAGGCAAGACCGAAGTTGCGAAAAACGGTATGAACGAAGCAAGCAGCGTGCTGACCAAAAGTATTACGTACAGCACCGATATTACGGGAACGAAAATTACGTTTAAAAACAGTCCTGCCGCGGAAACGTAGCCGAACATCGTCAATAACGCCGGCACGGTTGAGAACTGCGCCGAAAGTCCTGCCGCCAGCCCTCCGCGTATCTTTTCGGGAAGAAAGCCGAAAAGCCGTTTCAGATTGGGTGCGATGATAATTATTCCCGTTGCCGCCGAAAAGGACAGAAGAAAGCCCGCGTCGAACAGATAAAACGGATTTATAAGCAACAGTATAATCGCCGAGAGCGACAGCGCGTTCCAGCCGTCGTATTTGCGGTATATGCACGCGGATATTCCCGAAACCGAGCACATTATAAGCGCCCTGACAGACGACGGCGAAAAGTTGCACACGCCTGCATACAGCGTGATTACCGCTATTTTTACCGCCGTCGAAACGAAGCGGTTAACCTTGGTCTTTTTGAAAATGAAGGTGAGCGCGCCGTATATTACGCCGATATGCAAGCCCGACACGGCAAAGACGTGGGCAACTCCGCCGTTGCGGAAAGCTTTAAGCGTGCCGTCGGATATAGCCGACGTATTGCCCGTGAGCATTGCGTAACACACCGCCGCCGTTTCGCCGTCCAGGTTATTGAACAGCGCGCTTTGAAAGGCGGCGTTTATTTCGCCGAAGAGCGAAAAGTGATACTTGGATTGCAGACCGCCCGTAACCGAGCAATAGTACTTTACGTTTTCGGTTGCGCGGTAGGCGACCGCTCCGCCCGAGAAAAATTCCTGCTTGCCCAGCACCGCATAGAAAGTGACCGTATAGCCGCGTCCGCAATAGTCGCCTGCGTTGTCGCCCAGATACGCTATAAGTTTGCCTTTCAACGGTATGCCGTATGCGGCGGCGCGGTTGAGTATAAGATATCTGCTTCCGCCTGACGTCGTGCCTACTTCTTCCACCCTTGCGGTTACCTGCACGAGCTCGCCCAGCGGCACGTCGGAAGCACAGTAAACGTAGTACTGACAATACGCGTAAAAGGCGCCTGCGGTAAGGAAAATAACCGCAAAAATAAATATAAGCGGCTTAGACGTGCTTTTGTGTAAAATTGCAACAGGCACGCAAGCCGCAAACGAAATCGCCGCAGTAATGAGAATATATATGCCGCTTAATTTAAAGTAAGCGAGCACCGCCGATAATATTATACCTGACGCCAGCGCCGCCGCCATAAGCACGGGCGCGCGCAGATTGAACGGCTTTTTCATCTGTAAGTCCCCTTGCAGAATATTTGCAGGAGATTGGCTCCGAAGCGGCTGAAACC
>CAMWWA010000021.1 GCA_947177825.1 uncultured Clostridia bacterium | reverse complement strand
TCATTTTAAACATCTTCATAATATTTCTCCTTACGTAACAAATACTTTGAGTGTTAGGATTATATCACAGGTTTTATAAAATTTCAATACCTTTCGACAAAATTTTTAAAAATAGTGCTAAATTTTACACAAAACACAATATATTGTGGTTGCTCTACTTCCACGCGGCTGCCGTGCGGTTATTTTTAAACCATTCGGTATCTTTTAACAGCGTTGCGTTGTTGGAACACCACAGCGAAAGCTTTTTATCGTTCATATAAAAAACTATATCGCCGTTAAAAGATTCAAACTTTCCGCCCTTGTAATCAACGCAAAGCGACGTTAAGTAAACGTTTGCCGTATACTTGGAAATTCTGTCAACGAACGCCTGCGTGGGGAACGTGTTGTCGTGGTTGGTGGTATACTCGGTTGCGCCCGCACAGCAGCACACCGCAACGTTCTTGGGCTTAATCTTTGCAAGCAGCTTGTCGGTGGAGCTGGTCTTGCTTCCGTGGTGACCGCCCTTGAAAAGCTCCACTTCGGGAAGTTCGTTTTTGTCTACCAGGTATCCCTCTCCCTTGCCTTCCAAATCGCCCGTGAACAGGTAGTGCGAGGTGCTTCCCTCCGCCGTATGCGACAAAAGCACGCACACGGAATAATCGTTTTCGTCGTCCGTTTCGTGTTCGTAATAATAGTTATACAGCACGTTAAGCGTAAGCGAGCCGTCCTGCTTTTCGCTTAAATCGTACGACCGCTTTGCGCCGTCCGCATTGTTCCAGCACTGCAACGCGGTATAAACCGCCGCGCCCTTGGTCTGGGCGTAGGTTACGGCGCTTACGTACGACTTGTAAATGCCGCTGTTGGTGTTGTGCCCGGCAAACTGAATTACCGTGCCTATTTCGTATTTATATAGAATGCCCGTCTTGCTGTCGCCCGAGCCCTTGCCCACGAAGCCTGCAATGTGGTCCTGGTGGGCGTGAGTCGCAATCACGTATTCAAGCTTGCCGTCCGTGCAGTATCTGTCCACGTACGCGCTTATGGTGGTCGCGCTGTTGGTGCGCGAGCCTGCGTCTATAAGCACCTCGGTATTGCCGCACTTTATAAGCGTGCAGTCGCCCGCATACTTGTTGCCCAGCTCCAGAAAGTGAATGGAAAATTCGGAGGTCGAAATACTGTCCAAATCGCCCGACTGAATTTCGTTAGGCAACTTTGCGGAAACGTTTTCGGCGTCGTCGTCGGGACTGTCGTTGTAAAGCTGACTTACGTAGTCGTTGTATTCTTTAAGCGCCCTGTCAAAAATTTCGGGCTTGAAAAGATATATGAAAAGTACCGCCGCAATTATGATTATCAGCACCACGCAGACGAAAATCGCCACCGCCTTTTTGTGCTGTTTTGCAAACTTTACGGCTTGCTTCTGCGCCTTCTTGGAAGAACTCTTTTTAGCTGCCATTCTTTAAACTCCGCTTTCGTATTATATTATCTTAATTATAAATTCTTGAGCTGTTCCATTATTTTTTCGCGCATTTCCACAAACGTGTTCAGCTTTGCGCGCTCCGCCTCGACCAGCTGCTTGGGCGCCTTTGCAATAAAGCCCTGGTTATTAAGCTTGCCGTCCGCCCTGCGGATTTCGTTCATAATTCTGTCAAGCTCGTTGTTCAGCCTCTCGCGCTCCTTTTCGGCGTCAACAAGCTCGCCAAGAGGAATGTAGAGCGTGCCCACGCTGGTTACCTTGGCAACCGACTTTTCCTCCGCCTCTTCCTTGGCGGAAATGCACTTAACGTACGCCGCGCCCGCAAGCTTTGCAATGCAGTCCGCGTTTGCGGAAATCAGGCGCTTTGCGTCGCTGAGCATATACACGCTGACCTTTTTGGAGGGCGCGCAGCCCGTTTCAACCTTGACTTCCCTTATGGCTTTTATGATTTCCATTACGCCGCCGAAGGCAACCGCCTCCTTCCTGTAGGCGAGCTTGGAATTGTACCTGGGATAGTCCGCAACCATGATTGAGCCCTTGGTATTGGGCAGCGAACGGTAAATTTCGTCCGTAATGAATGGCACGAAGGGGTGCAGAAGCCTGAGCGTGTTTTCCAGCACGAACAGCAGCACGGACACGGCGTTGTCCTTTTTGTCCGCGTCGTCCGAATGAAGGGCGGATTTGGTCAGCTCGATATACCAGTCGCAGAAGTCCGACCACGTGAAGTCGTAAAGAAGCTGGCAGGCAATGCCCAGCTCGAACTTGTTTAAGGAAAGGGTTACGTCCCTTATAACCGCCTGCAGACGCGAAATAATCCACTTGTCTGCGGAGGTCAGTTTGACCTCGGTCACGGGCTTTATCTTCCTGCCCTCGCAATTCATAATTACGTAGCGGCTGGCGTTCCAAATCTTGTTCATAAAATTGCGGCAGGCTTCCACCTTTGCGTCCGAATAGCGCATATCGTTGCCGGGAGCAACGCCCTGCAGCAGCGAGAAACGCAGCGAATCCGCACCGTACTTTTCTATAACTTCCAGAGGGTCCACGCCGTTGCCCAGCGATTTGGACATCTTTCTGCCCTGCTCGTCGCGCACCAGTCCGTGAATTAAAACGTCGCGGAAAGGCACCTTGCGCATATGCTCCAGCCCCGAGAATATCATTCTGGCAACCCAGAAGAAAATTATGTCGTAGCCCGTAACCAGCACGTCGGTGGGATAGAAATATTCCAAATCGGACGTGTCGTCGGGATAGCCCAGCGTCGAGAAGGGCCAAAGCGCGGAAGAGAACCACGTATCCAGAACGTCCTCGTCCTGCTTTAAGTGTTTGCCGCCGCACTCGGGACATACCGCAGGGTCGTCCTTAACGCAGATTTCCGCGCCGCAGTCGGGGCAGTACCACACGGGTATGCGGTGTCCCCACCAGAGCTGACGGGAAATGCACCAGTCCTTGACGTTGTCCATCCAGTTGTAATAAATCTTTGCAAACCTTTCGGGAACGAAGGTTATCTTTTTGTCGTTTACCGCGCTAATCGCAGGCTTTGCAAGCGAGTCCATCTTGACGAACCACTGCTTGGATATCCTGGGCTCAACCGCCGTATTGCAGCGGTAGCAATGCCCCACGTTGTGCGCGTGCGGCTTGATTTCCATAAGGTTGCCCAGCGCCTTAAGCTCGTCCACTACGGCTTTGCGGCAGGCGTATCTGTCCATACCCTCGTACTTGCCCGCAAACGCGTTCATGGTGCCGTCCTCGTTCATAACGGTAACGCTTTCCAGGTTGTGCCTTAAACCGACCTCAAAATCGTTGGGGTCGTGCGCGGGGGTAATCTTAACGCAGCCCGTGCCGAAGGTCATATCGGCGTGCTTGTCGCCTACGACGGGTATGGGCTTGTTGATAATGGGCAGAACGACGTTCTTGCCGATAAACTTCTTATATCTCGGGTCGGCGGGGTTTACCGCAACCGCCGTATCGCCGAACATGGTTTCGGGACGGGTTGTCGCAACCACAAGCCCCTCGCTGTCCGAACCTTCCAGAAAGTACTTGATATGCCAAAGGTAAGAGCTCTCCTCCGCGTATTCAACCTCCGCGTCGGAAATTGCCGTTCTGCACCCGGGGCACCAGTTGATAAGGCGCGAGCCGCGGTATATAAGCCCCTTGTTATACAGGTTGACGAACGCCTCCCTCACCGCCTTGGAGCACTTTTCGTCCATGGTGAAGGCAAGGCGCGACCAGTCGCAGGACGAGCCCAGCTTTTTAAGCTGGTTTACAATCCTTTCGCCGTACTTATTCTTCCACTCCCAGCAGTAGCCCAAAAACTCCCCGCGCGATAAATCGTCCTTGCTTATACCGCGCTTTTCAAGGTCCTGGGCAACCTTAACCTCGGTTGCGATAGCCGCGTGGTCGGTGCCGGGCAGCCAGAGGGCGCAATAACCCTGCATACGTTTGAAGCGGATTATGGTGTCCTGCATGGTTTCGTCCACGGCGTGACCCATATGAAGCTGACCTGTGACGTTGGGGGGCGGCATCATTACGGTGAAAGGCACCTTTTCGTCGTCGCGCACGGCTTTGAAATAGCCGCTCTGCTCCCAGTCCTTATACAGTCTGTCTTCAAACTCCTTGGGGTTGTAGGTCTTTTCCATCTCGTCTCTCCCGACCGTTAAAAAATATTCCTTTTTATTATAAATCAAAGCCCCGTCAATTGTCAAATGATGCGCAGGCGGGCATAAAATGTATTATCAAATTTTTTGAGGAGTCAAAATTGAAAAAGAAAATTTTAAGTTTACTGTGTGCGGCGGTTTTTGCGCTCGGTTTGCCCGTTACGCTTGCCGCCTGCAACAAGGACAGCAAAGTCATTAAAATCAACGAAGTCACCCACTCGGTGTTCTACGCACCGTTGTACTTAGCCGACGCGTTAGGCTACTTTAAGGACGAGGGCTATACGATAGAACTCACCAACGGCGGCGGCGCGGATAAAACCATGGCTGCCGTGCTTCACGGCTCGGCGGACGTAGGCTTCTGCGGACCAGAAGCGGTCATATATACTTATCTGGGCGGCAGCGGCGACGCGCCCAAGGTCTTCGGACAGATGACCAACTGCGACGGAAGCTTCCTCGTTGGCAGAAATGCCGAGCCCGATTTCAAGTGGACTGACTTGGAGGGCAAAAACGTTCTTGCAGGCAGACCTGGCGGCGTTCCATTTATGACCTTCCAGTACGTCTGCAAGGAAAACGGCGTAAACGCCAACTTTATAACCGACGTGCAGTTCGACAGTATGACCGCCGCGTTCTTAAACGGCATAGGCGACTACGTGACCATGTTCGAACCGGGCGCGTCCGAATATCAGAAGGCGGGTAACGGCTATATAGTTGCGCCCGTAGGTCCCGCGGGCGGCGAAGTGCCTTACACCTGCTTTATGGCTAAGGAAAGCTTTATAAAGAACCAGAGCGCAAAGGTCGACGCAATCCTGCGTTCGGTTACCAAAGCAACCAAGTATATTTACGAAAACGACACCGCAACGGTTGCCGACAAACTCGTAAAATACTTCGACAATACGAGCAAGGAAAGCATTACCACCTCGCTTGCAAACTACAAGGCAATCAACACCTGGGTAAAGGATATGGCTATGACCGAAAGCCGCTTCAACCGCCTGCAGGACATTATCGAAAACGCGGGCGAGCTTGAAAAGCGCGTATCCTTTGCGGACATCGTGCTCACCGAAAGGGCGCACGAAATCTATCAAGAAGTGTACGCATGATACTATCGTTCAACGACGTAGGTTACACCTACCACACCAAGGACGGCGAGACAAATGCAATAGAGCATATGTCTTTCGGGATAAAGCGCGGCGATTTCGTCGCGCTTATAGGCCCGTCGGGCTGCGGAAAGACGACTATACTTTCGCTTATTGCGGGGCTTTTGAAGCCTTCCTACGGCAAGATAGAAAGGGAAAACGCGGAGTTCGGCTATATGCTGCAGCGCGACGCCCTGTTCCCGTGGCGGACGGTTGAAGCCAACATTTTTCTGCCGCTTGAGGTCAAAAAGCGCAACACCCCCGAAATGCGCGATAACGCGCTGCGGCTTGCCGAAAAGTACGGCTTGAAGGACTTTTTGAAAAAGAAGCCCACCGAGCTTTCGGGCGGTATGCGCCAGAGAGTCGCGCTAATCCGCACGCTTGCGGCACAGCCCGACATACTGCTTTTGGACGAACCGTTTTCCGCACTCGATTACCAGACCAGGCTGAAAGTGTGCGACGACGTTCAAAGCATTATAAAGAGCGAGCAAAAGACGGCCATACTCGTAACCCACGATATGTCGGAGGCAATTGCGCTTTCGGATAAGGTAATAGTGCTGTCGTCGCGCCCCGCAACCGTGGTTGCCGAACACGTAATAGACTTCGGCGACAACACTCCCAAATCGCGGCGCGAGTGCCCCGAATTTTCGCAAACGTTCGAAATTTTGCGCTCCGAACTCGGACTGTAAAAAAGGAGCATAATGCAATAAAGGAAAATTTTTACCTATGAAAAACGCAAACTACTCAAAGGAGCATATCCTTTACTTAAAAAAGAAAAGGCGCAAAGCCGTATTCATAAATCTGGCTCGCGCGGGGCTGCTCGTTGCCGTTTTGGGCATTTGGGAACTGCTTGCGCAGCTTAAAGTAATCGACGCTTTTATAACCAGCTCGCCCTCGCGCGTGTGCATTACCATAGCCGACCTGTACAAAAACGGCACGCTGTTTTCGCACATCGGCATAACCCTTTTAGAAACATTGATAGGCTTCCTAATCGCCGTGGTGCTGGGCTATTCTATAGCCGTTCTGCTGTATATGAGCGACGCCGTAAGAAAGGTTTTCGAGCCGTATATAGTCGTGCTGAACTCCCTGCCCAAAATCGCGCTGGGACCGCTGATTATCATATGGATAGGCACGGGCTACACCTCCATAATATTTATGACCGTGCTGGTTGCGATAATCGTGTGCATAATGAACACGCTGACGGGCTTTCTGTCGGTTGACAAGACCAAACTGACGCTTATGAAGGCAATGGGCGCAAGCAAGCAGGCGATACTCTTCAAACTGATTATCCCCGCTTCGCTCCCCTCGCTTATCAACACCTTAAAGGTTGCGGTCGGGCTGGCGTGGATTGGTTCGATTATGGGCGAATACGTCGCCTCGCGCGCAGGCCTCGGATACTTAATCGTCTACGGCGGTCAGGTATTCAAGCTGGATTTGGTTATGACGTCTACCTTCATTCTCTGCATACTGGCAGGCGGTATGTACGGCATAATTACGCTTATTGAAAAAAAGCTTACCAAATAGATATATAAAAGCTTAGCGGCGGCGATTATAAAATCGCCGCCGCTTTCATTAGCCCGCGCTTGCACAGCCGTAAACCCTTTCACTCTTGTTCAGCCCCTGCATCGCGTCTATTTCGTTTAAGATATCGTAAGCCGAGCGCGACTGTACGGGCACCGCCTCCACGTCCCTCCCGAAAAGATAAGTTTCACCCGTATGCTTTTCGCGCAGCTTGTTTTTCTGCATTGTAATATATTTCAAAACCGTCATTTCAAGTCACCTCGCTTTGTTTTACAGCCATATGTTATCACTTAATTGTTGACAACTGTTGTCATATATGATAAAATATTTTTAACTTTTTTTATATTTTATTTAGGAAGTTGCCATGAAATACCAGATTATGATTAAAATGTTGATGCTGCTTACCTCGCGCCGCAAGGTGACCGCGGGCGAAATTGCCGACCGCTTTGAAATTTCGGTGAGAAGCGTTTACCGCTACGTGGAAGAGCTGAACGTTGCGGGCGTGCCTATTGACGTCGTGCGCGGCAGAAGCGGCGGAATTTACATTGCCGACACGTTCAAGCTGCCCTCCGGCTACTTTACGCGCGGCGAATACGCGGCGACGATAAACGCGCTTACGGCAATGTCCTCCACCATGAACGACGGGGATATTATTTCCGCACTCGAAAAGCTGCAACGCCAGCAAAAGGCGGACAAGCGCGAGCTGTCCGTATGCGGAAACATAATAGTCGACGGCGGCGCCTGGGCGGATTTGGGCAAGTTCCCCCAGAAAATGAAGGTCTGCGAGCAGGCGGTCAAGGAAAGCCAGTGTCTTGAAATAGACTACATTTCGCGCGACGGCGAGCACAGCCGCAGGGTAATCGACCCGTACGTACTCATACTCAAACAGAACGTCTGGTACATATACGCCTTCTGCCATACGCGGCAGGACTTCCGCACCTTCAAGATAGGCAGAATAAAGGGCGCGCGCTTTACGGGGCGCCCCTTCGTCAAAAAGGAAATAACCAGGGACGAAATACCTTTGAACTTCGAGTACACCTCCGAACAGCTTATACCCGTCACTCTGGAAATAAAAAAAGACGCCCTTGCGGACGTTGAGGAATGGCTGGGCGTAGATAATATAGAGCCGCGCGGCAACGGGCTGGTTGCAACCGTATCGCTGCCTGACGACGAGATGCTCGTGGACAAAATTTTAGGCTACGGCGGCAAGGTAAAAGTGCTTTCCCCCCTGCCCTTAAAGGAAAAGGTGCGCGCCGCCGCCCTTGCCATAGCCGAAGGCTAAATTACAGCCCCAGGCTCTTTTTGATATTGTTGCAGCAGGCGGAAATTATTTCAAGACATTCCGTTAAGAGCGAGCCCGACTCCCCGTCGGGCTTTTTCGTCTTTATGGCGTCGTTTATGATGACCGCGGCGTAGTTAAAGGACGAAAACAGATTTTTGAGCATGGGCTGCTGTTCTGCGTAGTCCTTTTGCGCGGTCACGAAAAAGTCGTAAACCGCCTGAATTTCGGCGCCGAGCGCGTTGAACTCGGACACGTTTTTACTAATCGAAATTGAATTTACGCGCTTTATAACCTTGTTTAAAAGGTCGCAAAGGCGCACGTCCTCGAAGTCGGGCATAATATATCCTCTTTTGAAAAAAAGTTGCGGCGGGAAAAAACTTTCCCGCCGCGCGTTTTATTTTAATTAAACGTTGTCGGTTTCGTCCTTACCGTAAGCGGGGTTGATTATGGGAGACATACTCTTGTACTCCTTAACGCCCGTGCCCGCGGGGATGAGCTTACCTATGATAACGTTTTCCTTCAAGCCCATAAGGGGGTCGACCTTGTTCTTGATAGCCGCGTCGGTGAGCACTCTTGCAGTCTCCTGGAAGGAAGCCGCCGACAGGAAGCTTTCGGTAGACAGCGCCGCCTTGGTTATGCCGAGCAGCACGCGCTTCTGCAGTGCGGGTGCGCCGCCGTTTTCGATTGCCTTCTGGTTCTCCTCTTCAACGGTAAACATATCCACGGTCTCGCCGGGAAGCAGGTCGGTCGAACCGGAATTTTCGATTCTTACCTTCTTGAGCATCTGCCTTACGATAATTTCAACGTGCTTGTCGTTGATGTCAACGCCCTGCGAACGGTATACGGACTGAATCTGTTCAAGGATATAGTCCTGAACGCCCTTGACGCCCTGTACCCTGAGGATATCCTGGGGATAAACCGAACCGGTGTTGAGCACGGTGCCGGGGGTAACCACGTCGCCAGCCTTGACTTTGAGCTCCGCATTGAAGGGAAGCGCATAGTCCTTCTTCACCTCGCCCGTTACGGGGTCGGTAACGATTACGTGCTTTAAGTTGTCGGTGTCGTCAATCTTGACCTTGCCCGAAACTTCGCAAAGGGTTGCGCAGCCCTTGGGCTTACGCGCTTCGAAAAGCTCCTCAACTCTGGGAAGACCCTGGGTAATGTCGCCCGTCGCCGCGATACCGCCCGTATGGAAGGTACGCATGGTAAGCTGGGTACCGGGTTCGCCGATGGACTGTGCCGCGATTACGCCGACCGCTTCGCCGGGCATAACGGGCGTGTTTGTCGCCATGTTCTTGCCGTAGCACTTTGCGCAAACGCCGAAACGCGAGTTGCAGGTGAATACCGAACGGATGGAAACCTGCTCGATACCCGCCGCGATAATCTTCTTTGCAAGCTCGTCGGTTACGAACTGGTTCTGCGCAACTATGACGTTGCCGTTCTTATCTACGACGTCTTCGGAAACGTAACGTCCCTGAATTCTGTCCTCGAGTCCTTCGATAACTTCGCCGTTAGGTCCTATAATTGCCCTTACGACCATACCGCGGGGCTTCTTGGAACCCGCCATGCAGTCCTCTTCTCTTACGATAACGTCCTGCGAAACGTCTACGAGCCTACGGGTAAGGTAACCGGAGTCAGCCGTCTTTAGCGCCGTATCGGCAAGACCTTTACGACCGCCGTGCGAGGAAATGAAGTATTCCAGAACGGTAAGTCCCTGTCTGAAGCACGACTTAACGGGAACTTCAATCTTTTTACCCTGGGGGTTAACCATCAGTCCGCGCATACCCGAAAGCTGCTTCATCTGGTCGATTGAACCGCGGGCGCCCGAGTTTGCCATCATCCAGATGGGGTTGAACTTATCGAGCGATTTTTTAAGCTCGGAGGTAACCGCGTCGGTTGCCGAATCCCACGCGTTGATAACCGCGTTGTAGCGCTCCTCTTCTCTTTAAAGTCCGCGCTGGAACTTGCGCTCAATCTGCAGCACCTTCTGCTCGGTATCGGCAACGATTTCCTTCTTTGCTTCGGGAATGTGCATATCGAATACCGAAGTGGTGATTGCGCCGACCGTCGAATACTTGTAGCCGAGAGTCTTGATTTTGTCGAGGACGTCAGCCGCTCTGGGCGCGCCGCCCGTCTTGAAGCAACGCTCGACGATTTTGCCCAGCTGCTTCTTGCCGACCGCAACGTTGTCGCCGAGGAATTCGTACGAGATTTCGTATTTGAGATAATCTTCGGGCTTCTCGCGCTTTACGAAGCCGAGGTCCTGGGGCATCTGGTTGTTGAATATAATTCTGCCGACGGTGGTCTTAACCACGCCCGTAACAGTCTGACCGTTGTAGGGCGACTTTTCGTCGTCGATGGTTACCGTGCGGCGGACGAGCACTTCGTCCTGCATGTGGATATACTTGGTCTGGTACGCCATCATCACTTCGTCTTCCGAAATGTATGCGTTTGCAACGTACTTTTCCGCGCCCTCTTCACCTGCCGCACACTCGTAATATCTGTCGCCGCTCCAGCGGTAATACTTGCCCTCTTCCCTGCGGATAATGGTCAGATAGTAAGCACCCATAACCATATCCTGCGAAGGCTGCATAACGGGCTTGCCGTCCGAAAGCTTTAATATATTGTTGGACGAAAGCATTAAGAATCTTGCTTCGGTCTGCGCCTCAATCGAAAGAGGTACGTGCACCGCCATCTGGTCGCCGTCGAAGTCCGCGTTGAACGCCGTACATACCAGGGGGTGAATCTTAATCGCTCTGCCCTCGATAAGCACGGGCTCGAAAGCCTGAATGGAAAGTCTGTGCAGGGTAGGCGCACGGTTCAGAAGAACGGGGTGCTCCTTTATGACCTCTTCCAGCACGTCCCAAACGAGGGGCTTAGCCTTTTCGACTGTACGCTTTGCGCTCTTGATATTCTGGCACTGACCGCTCTCGACCAGCTTTTTCATTACGAACGGCTTGAAGAGCTCGATTGCCATTTCCTTGGGCAGACCGCACTGGTAAAGCTTGAGTTCGGGACCTACGACGATAACCGAACGGCCGGAATAGTCTACACGCTTGCCGAGGAGGTTCTGACGGAAACGTCCCTGCTTGCCGCGGAGCATACCCGACAGAGATTTAAGCTCCCTGTTGGAAGGACCGGACAGAGCGCGTCCCCTTCTGCCGTTGTCGATAAGCGCGTCCACAGCTTCCTGCAGCATACGCTTTTCGTTCTTGACAATCATATCGGGAGCGCCGAGCTCCATCATTCTCTTAAGTCTGTTGTTTCTGTTTATAACCCTTCTATAAAGGTCGTTGAGGTCGGAGGAAGCAAACCTGCCGCCGTCCAGCTGTACCATGGGGCGCAGCTCGGGGGGAAGCACGGGAAGAACGGTTAAAATCATCCATTCGGGCTTGTTGCCGCTCTTCTTGAAGCTTTCCAGAATCTCGATGCGCTTTACCGCTTTAAGCTTCTTCTGGCTTGCGGAGCTGTTTTCGATAATGTCCTTGGTTTCCTTGCATTCCTTTTCAAGGTCAACCGCCATCAAAAGCTCGCGGATTGCCTCCGCACCCATTCCGACTTTGAGGCCCGTAACGGTGCTGTCGCCGTACTTTTCCTCGATTTCGCGAAGTTCCTTATCGTTGATAACCTGCTTGTATTCGAGTACGGGCACGGTACCGGGGTCGAGCACGACGTAGGAAGCGAAGTAAATAACCTGCTCCAGCGCCTTGGGGCTCATATCCAGGATAAGACCTATTCTGGAAGGCACGCCGCGGAAATACCAGATATGGGAAACGGGAGCCGCGAGCTCGATATGTCCCATTCTTTCGCGCCTTACCTTGGCGCGGGTTACTTCAACGCCGCACTTTTCGCACACGATACCCTTATAGCGGATACGCTTGTACTTGCCGCAGTGACATTCCCAGTCCTTCATAGGTCCGAAAATTCTTTCGCAGAACAAGCCGTCGCGCTCGGGCTTTTGCGTTCTGTAGTTTATGGTTTCGGGCTTGGTTACCTCGCCCTTGGAAAGTTCCCTGATTTTTTCGGG
>CAMWWA010000020.1 GCA_947177825.1 uncultured Clostridia bacterium | reverse complement strand
GTCCAGATTCGCAACCAGCGCAAGGTCGCGCACCGCCTCGGGGAATTTGGAAAGAGGGGTATATCTGAAAGGCTTTGCGCACGCCTTCAGCCTGTCGTAATCGAGCTCGGCTATAAACGCCTTTCTCTCCATTGCAAGCTCCTCGCAAATGGCGGGGTCAAGCCTGCCGACGTAACCTAACAGCACGCCGTCGCAGCTTACCGAGGCGCATATGCCGGGGTGAAGGTAGGGGCGCTGTGCGGGCGCGTACTCGAACTTGGTGTTCAGGCTGTCCGCAACGTCCTCCAGAATGCCTTTGATATCCAGGAAGGTGCCGCCGCCGAACGTGCCTATGCACAGCACGTCCTTTTCTTCGGGAAGCGATTTAACGGGCGTCTCTTTGGGCAGATAAACTTTTGCTATTTCGAACAGCTTGCCCTCGTTATTTCCGCGGCGCAGGTTGCGCACGATAACGTTGACCATAGAGGGCGCAAGCGTGGTGCGCATAACCGACAAATCCTCGCCTATGGGGTTTTTAATTTTGATAAACTTTCTCTCCTCCGCATCCGCAGGGAAGTGCAGCATATCCAAATCCTTTTCGGAGTAGAATGAGTAGGTGGAAATTTCGTAAAGCCCCATTGCCACAAGGTTGTCTTTAAGCTTGTTTTCGCTCTTCTGCTCCTCGCTGTATCCGCCGTTGGTTATAAGCGCGGAGGGCATAAACGTGCCCGTCACGTGCCCGTATCCGTATTCGCGTATAAGCTCCTCGGCAATGTCCGCATAGCCGTCAATATCCTCGCGGTAGGGGGGCACGTCCAGCGTAAGTTCGGTGCCGTTTACCTTAACGCCGAAGTTGAGCCGCTTCAAAATTTGAACCGCCGCGTCGCAGGGGATTTCAATGCCGAGCAGCTTGTTAATCTTTTCGAGGCTGACCGTCATTTGCTTTGCGCCGTCGTGCGAGTACTGCGTTTTAACGTCGGCGTGCATATCGGTCACGGTGCCGCAGTTGAGTTCTTCAATAAGGTGCAGCGCCCTTGCCATCGCCTTTTCGGTGGTATATTCGCTGATGCCCTTTTCGAACATTGCGGAGCTGTCCGAATGCTGTCCCAGCGCACGCGAAGTCTTTCTTATGCTGTCGCGCGCAAACTTCGCGCTTTCGAACAAAAGCTCGCGCGTGTCGTCGGTAATCTCCGAATTTTCGCCGCCCATAACGCCCGCAAGCGCGCACGGCTTGTTGCCGTCGCATATCACAAGGTTGTCCTTGGTCAACTTGAAATTCTTGCCGTCAAGGGTGGTAATCTCCTCGCCGTCGTTTGCTCTGCGCACGACTATCTCTCTGCCTTCAAGCTTGCCGCAGTCGAACGCGTGCATGGGCTGCCCCATTTCCAGAAGCACGAAATTGGTTATGTCAACCAGGTTGTTTATCGACCTGAGTCCGCAAAGCGCAAGCCTCTTTCTCAGCCACAGGGGGGAAGGGGCGGGCTTAACGTCCTTGACGTAGTGCGCAATATAACGGGGGCATATGTCGGGGGCAAGCACGCTTACCTTAACGCTTTCGCCCTTTGCCTTTGCCGTGTAGGTGCAGTCGGGCTCCTTAAAGGGCTTGCCTAAAACTGCGGCAACCTCGCGCGCCATACCTACGATACTCTGGCAGTCGGGGCGGTTAGCCGTAACGCCTATATCGAAAATATAATCGTCCAGTCCCAGCAGGGGCTTGACGTCCGCGCCGTTCTTAAAAGAGGAGGGAAGAAGCAGAAGTCCGCAGTAGTCGCCGCCGTCGAACATATCGCCGTTAACGCCGATTTCCACGCCCGAGCAGAGCATGCCTTCGGACTCTATTCCGCGCAGCTTGCCCTTCTTAATGGTCATCACGCCCTCTATCGTAACGTGGTCTTTTGCGGTCGCGTACACGGTCGCGCCGACCAGGGCAACGGGCGCCTTAATTCCCTTTGCAACGTTGTCCGCGCCGCAGCAAATCTGCTTTACACCGTGCTCTCCGCAATCGACCTTGCATACGTGCAGGTGAGTGCCCTCAACGGGTTCGCACTCGGTCACTTCGCCCACGACGACGCCCGAAATATCCTTGCCTACGTCAATCAGCTCCTCGACTTCGAATCCGCAGCCGAACAGCTTTTTCTGTAATTCAAGCGGAGTTATGCCGTCGATGTCAACGTAATCTTTCAACCAACTTAAAGGTAATTTCATAATCTGTCACCTCAGCCCTTGAATTGTCTTAAAAATCTTGTGTCGCCTTCGAACAGCAGCTTCATATTGTTTATGCCGTATTTAAGCATTGCAATACGCTCTATGCCCATGCCGAACGCAAAGCCCGAATATTCCTCGGGGTCTATGCCGCAGCCTTCCAGAACGTGGCGGTTGACCATACCCGCGCCAAGCACCTCAATCCAGCCCGTGCCCTTGCACAGCCTGCAGCCCTTGCCGCCGCACTCGAAGCAACTCACGTCCACTTCAACCGACGGTTCGGTGAAAGGGAAGTAGGAGGGGCGCAGCCTTGTCTTTACGCCGTCGCCGAAAATCTTGCGCGCAAACTCGTCAAGCATACCCTTCAAGTCGCACAGCGTTATGCCCTTGTCAACCACAAGTCCTTCCATCTGCGAGAACATGGGGGAGTGGGTTGCGTCGTCGTCGCTGCGGTACACTTTGCCGGGCGAAAGAATTTTAATGGGCGGCTTCTGCTTTTCCATAACCCTGATTTGCCCCGCGCTGGTCTGCGTGCGCAACAGCAAATCGCCCGTTATATAAAAGGTATCCTGCATATCCCTTGCAGGGTGGTCGGCAGGGGTGTTAAGGGCGGTAAAGTTGTAGTAATCGTTCTCTATTTCGGGCCCCTCGAACACGGTAAAGCCCATACCCGCGAATATGGAAATAAGCTCGCGCTTAACCAAAGTGTTGGGATGGTATGCGCCCTTCTTGGAGGTGTTGCCGGGGAGGGTTACGTCCACGGCTTCTGCGGCGTACCGCTTTTTAAGCTCCTTGTCTTTTATGGTCCTGTCAAGCTTGCCGAACTGTTCTTCCGCCCATACCTTAAGCGCGTTGATAATCATTCCCACTTCGGGGCGCTTTTCCTTAGGTACGTCGCGCATGCCCTTCATAAGCTCGCTCACTTCGCCGCTCTTGCCCAGATATTTCATCTTAATCTGAAAGAGGGAGTCGGAGGAGTGCACGTCCTTAATGGCTTCGGCAATCTTCTTTTTCAGCTCGTTAATTTTGTCCTGCATTTCAAAACTCCTTACAAAAAATAAAAACTCCCTGTAAAACACAGGGAGTCATATATTAACTCGGTACCACCTGATTCCGCGGCTATTAAAACCGCCTTAATTGCCCTTTTACGCAGAGAATCACGGAACGAATTACTTTAAAAAATTTCACGCGTTCGGCTCGCGAGTGAATACCGCGCTTTTGCGAATGAGCCGCCTTTCAGCCGTTTTCGGGTTGCTCTCTCTGAAATCGCTTTTTATAAGCGCGTCTGTCTCGGTCGTTGCCTTTAGTAACCAGATTATACCAACTGTAAAATTCAATGTCAACCAAATGAAAGGCTTAAAATACGTTTTCCAGTTTGACGGAGTAGGAGTCGGGCAGGTTTTTGGTGATTTCCAGAAGCACCTCGATTTTGCCCAGCGCCAAATCGAATTCGTCGCGGTATATAAGCGCGCACGCCTCGCTCAGCCAGTAGTCGACGTACGAAATATCGTTGTGCGGAATAAATATGTGCAGCTTGCTCTTTTTGTCCGCCCACAGTTCCCTGACGGAATAGGCATCCTCGCGCGTCGCGGTCTTTTCCTCAATCTTGTCGTAAAGCGTTTCCAGCGCCGAATGGAACTTTCCCACCTGGCTGTCTATATAGTATTGCGTGCCGAAGAAAATGCCCAGACACAGGGCTATTGCAACCAAAGTGTAAATAATAGATTTTACCATTGTCCGCTCACCTGCATATTGAGTATTTTATAGGGTTTGCCTTTGGGCTGAAAGTAAACTCTGCCGTTACTGTCAACCGTCATTACGAGAACGTTTTTCAGCTTGCAGCCCTGTTCGGAGGCAAACTCCTTAATCTTGTCTACGGTAAGTCCCGCAATTCTCGCGTTCTTTTCGTCGGGCTTTCCGCTGTCCACCAAAAGCACGGGCAGAGTGGGCGTAAGCTGCTCCTTCGCCAGTGCGGAAAACTTGCCGTTCGCCTCGTAAAGTCCGTAATATACGTCGTCCAAATTAAAATAACCGGCGCCGCGCATACTCTCTATAAGGTCGGCAACGTCCAGGTTGTTCTGCCTTAACTGATAGCTGTCAATGCCCTCTTTGGTTATGACAAGCGAAGGCTTTCCGCACACGACGGTCTTCATCGGCTTGAACCATAAATCCAGAAGCCACACAATCTGGTGCAGAATAAAAATCGCCACGATTGAAACGATTCCGTAAAGAAGGGGGACCGAGCTGTCCGCCATGGGTATGCACGCAAGCTCGGCAATCAGCAGGGTGATGACCAGCTCGAAGGGCTGCATTTCGCCAATCTGGCTTTTGCCCATAAGCCGCATAACCAGCAAAAGCGTAAAGAAAATTATAGTAGTTCTCAAAAATACCAGAGCCATAAAATTAGTATTATCAAATTTTCTTTCATTATTCTTGCTAAGCCGCGCCGCGTTGTGCTATAATGATTGCGTTTACGGAGGCGCCGTTTGGAACATAAAGATTACGTAACCGTAAAGCCGGGAACGGCGGTTACGCGTAAAATTTTAGATAATCTGGGAAGTCCCGACGACGGGCTTAAAATTATACACGTAGCCGGTACTAACGGCAAGGGCTCCACGGCGGAATTTTTTACGCAAATACTCGTTGCCGCAGGCAAAAAGGTAGGCACTTTCACCTCGCCTGCCGTATACGATTTTTACGACCAGTTCAGGATAGACGGCGTGCCGCTTCCCGAAGAGGTTGCGGAAAAATATTTCGAACAGGCTTTGATAGCCGCAGAGGGGCTGGGCGCGACAGACTTCGAAATTCAGACCGCTGGAATAATCCTCGCGTTTAAGGAAGAGGGGTGCGAGTGGGCGGTTATCGAGTGCGGAATGGGCGGACTTAACGACGCGACCAACGCAATAAACAAAAAGCAGCTTGCGGTCATAACTTCCATATCTTTGGAACACACACAATATCTCGGCAATACCGTTGAAGAAATTTGCGCGCAGAAGGCAGGCATAATAAAAAACTGCCCCGTGGTTATAAACGACTTTCAGCCGTCGGATGCGGCAAGGAAATATTTAAAAAATACGGGCGGTATTTTTGCAGGCAGGGTTACCTACGCATACGGCGAAAACTTAAAGGAGTTTCAAAAGGTTTTCTGGTATTGCGACAGGGAGTACGAGCTGTCGGATTCGGGCACTTTGCCGCAGGTGTGCGACGCGGCAACGGCAATCGAGGGCGCAAAAATTCTGGGCTTGCCCGAACGGGCTATACGCGAAGGAATAAAAAACGCACGGCTTAAGGGACGCGTTGAAAAGTTTTGCGCTTTCGGCAGAGAATATATTCTGGACGGCGCGCACAACCCCGAAGCGTTCGCGCCGCTGTGCGGCTATCTAAGCGGCGTTCCGCGTGAAAAAGTTACTGTAATTTTCGGCTGCTTGAACGACAAGGACGCGGACGGCAATCTTTCGGCGCTTGCTCCCGTTGCCGCAAATATAATAGCGGTGGAGTGCGACAGTCCGCGCAGGATGCCGCTTGACCAAATCGAAAGGGCTTGCAAAAAATATTTCAAAAACGTTACGGCTGCGCAAAGCGTTACGCGCGCGCTTAACTCGGCGTTTACTCAAACCGTAGTCGTCTGCGGTTCGTTCACATTATTAAAAGAGGCAAAACAATGGATAGACAAAAAGCAATGAAAGCCGTTGCGGACTTGCTTGAAGCAATTGGCGAGGATACGGACAGAGAGGGTTTAAAGGAAACGCCGCGCCGCGTGGCGGACGCCTTTGCGGAATTTACCTCGGGCAATTCGATGAGTGCTGAGGAGGTGCTTTCCACGACCTTCAACGTGGAGGGCGGCGATATGGTTATCGAAAAAGACATCGCCTTTTCTTCTACCTGCGAGCATCATTTAATGCCCTTCTTCGGTCGCGTTGCAATAGCGTATATCCCCGACAAAAAGGTGGTGGGGCTTTCAAAACTCGCGCGTTGCGTGGAGGTGTTTGCAAAGAGATTGCAATTGCAGGAAAGGCTGACCGAGCAGATTGCCGAGGCGGTTATGACCTGCCTCAAACCCAAGGGCGTTATGGTCTGGTGCGAGGCGGAGCATACCTGCATGACCTGCCGCGGCGTTAAAAAGTTCGGCAGCAAAACTGTTACTTATAAAATTTTAGGCGACTTTTCCGCGCAGAAAACGGCGGAGGTCATTTCGCTAATCAAATGATAATCGGCGGCGGCATTTTCAAAAACTACACCTATGCAATGGCTATCGTCAACCTCACGCCCGACAGCTTCTGGAAGGACAGCCGCACCGACTGCGACGGCGTTTTGTTCCGCGTTGAAAGGGCGGTAAAGGAGGGCGCGGCGGTAATCGACCTCGGCGCACAGTCCACGCGCCCCGGCTATTGCGAGGTCACGGCGGACGAGGAAATTTCCCGTCTGGAAAAACCGCTTGCCGCAATAAAGAGAAATTTCGGTATTCCCGTGTCGGTTGACACCTATTTTTCAAAGTGCGCCCGTGCGGCTCTCGATATCGGCGCGGATATGATAAACGACGTTTGGGGGCTTACGCACGATAGGGATATGGCGGAAGTGATTGCAAAGGCGGGCGCTTCTGTCTGCATAATGCACAACGCCGCGCAAAAGCTTTCGGGCGATATCTTTCCGCAGATTGAAAGCTTTTTGAAAAGCTCGGTAAACGTTGCGCTGAAAGCGGGTATTGCAAAGGACAGAATCTGTCTTGACGGCGGCATAGGCTTCGCCAAGGACAGGGAGCAGAACCGGCAGCTTTTAAACGGTTACGAAAGGCTTTCGGCTTTGGGTTATCCGCTTCTTCTCGGCGCCAGCCGCAAGTCCATGTTTGGCGGAAACGTAGAGGACAGATTGCCGCAAACGGTGGAAAGCACGCGCCTTGCCGCGCGCAAAAAGGTGCTGTTCGTGCGCGTTCACGACGTTGCGCCCAACGTCAGGGCGATTGAGGAGGAGTATGAGCGCAATTGATATAAAGGGGCTTAAAGTCACCGCCTGCCACGGCGTTCTGCCGCAGGAAAAGACCAATCCGCAACCCTTCGTTTTCGATATTTCCATAGACTGCGATACTTTATCCGCGGCAAAGAGCGACGACGTCAACGACACCGTCAACTACGCCGAGGTGTGTGAAATAGTAACGGATTTCTGCAAGCAAAATACTTTCAATCTTATCGAACGCCTTGCGCACGGCGCGGCTTTTACCATAGTCGAAAAATATGCAAAAATTAAGGCGGCGGAGGTCACCGTGCACAAGCCGCAGGCGCCTGTCGGTCTGCCCTTTTCGGATATTTCGGTTACGGCAAGGGTGGAAAGGAATAACGTTGTGCTATCTCTCGGTTCCAGCGAGGGCGACAAAAAAGCAACGCTCGACGGCGCAATAAAAGAGCTTTCTTCGCTGCGCGGCGTAAAGGTTATAAAGGTTTCGGACTATATTCAAACTGAGCCATACGGCGGCGCGGCGCAAAACGAATTTTTAAACTGTGCGGTTTTAACCGAGTGCCTTGTCTCTCCGCGCGGGCTTTTAAATAGTATTCACGAAATTGAAGCGAAATTCGGCAGAAAGCGCGAAGTGCGCTGGGGCGACAGAACGCTGGATATAGATATAATATTTTTCGGAAATAAAGTCGTCAGGGAGGAGGGACTTTCCATTCCCCACCCCGATTATAAAAGCCGTGATTTCGTGCTTATTCCCTTAAAGCAGATAGTCCCCGGCTTGGTTTGTCCCGTCACGGGTAAACGCGTTTCCGATATGTAACAATCAAAAAGGTTAATTTTCGCCTTTTTGCACCCTCATATTTGTGCAAGTTGCACAAAAAATTCGTTTATGTATATACAAAACCGACTGCAAGTGATATAATTCCGCATAGTGGAAAGAATATTTTTTTACACTTTTGTGCGTAAAAAAGGCTTTCCGTCGGCAGGTAATTTTACTTTTGTTCGGGCGCTTTTCTCGCCGTCCGAAAGGAGCGTAATATAGTGGAAAAAATAGGAATTATCGACCTTGGTTCGAACTCTGCAAGACTGGTAATCGTCAACCTTTTCGAGGACGGTTTTTTCATGGTGGTCGACGAGCTTAAAGAGAGCGTGCGTTTAGGTCAGGATATGGAGCGCGACGGCTTTTTAAAGCCCCAGCGCGTTGCCGAAACGGTTAAAACTTTAAGAATGTTCAAGCGCCTCTGCGACGTCAGCGGCGTAACCCGTATCATAGGCGTTGCCACCGAAGCGGTGCGCAGGGCTAAAAACCAGCGTTCTTTCCTTGACGAAATTCAGACGAGTTGCGGCGTAAAGCTGCGCGTTCTTTCCGCAGAGGAGGAGGCGGTTTTAGTTTACCGCGGCGTTATCAACACCATGGATATCCCCAAGGGCGTAATCCTGGAAATCGGCGGCGGCTCCACCAAAATTATATATTATAACCGCAGGAATATGCTGCGGTTTGCCACCATACCCTTCGGCGCGGTCACTTTGACCGACCTTTTCTCGGGCGAGGAGCTTCGCCCCGAGGAGCAGGCTGCCAAGATGGAGGAATTCTTCCTTGAAAAGCTTAACGAAGTGGATTGGCTGGGCGAAATAGACCCCGACGCGCAGATGATAGGCGTGGGCGGTTCCTTCAGAAACCTTTTCAAAATAAATAAAATGGTGCACAAGTATCCGCTGGATATCGTGCATAACTTCAATTTGCAGGCGGAGGATTTTTATCCCGTTTACGATATGATAAAGGTGCTCGACCTCGACAAGAAAAAGAAGATAAAGGGACTTTCTGCGGAGCGCGCGGACATTCTTCCCGCGGCGTTTGCAATCATAAAGACCTTTGTTCAAAGGCTCAATTTCACCAACTTCACGTTCTCGGGCTCGGGTTTGCGCGAGGGCATAATGTTCAACCAGGCGTTCCCCGCCACGGTTGATAAGCCCATTCTGGACGTAATGAATTATTCGCTCACCACGTTAGTAAAATATTACGACTGTGACGAGCGCCACGTGGAGCACGTGGTAAATTTAAGCGTTCAGCTCTTCAAGCAGTTAAGGGTGCTTCACAAGTTCCCCCGTCAGTACTTAAAAGTGCTTAAGGTTGCGGCAATGCTGCACGACTGCGGCATGCGCATCAAATACTACAACCACCAGCGCCACAGCTGCTATATGATTTTAAATTCAACCCTCTACGGCGTAACCCACAGGGAAATAGTGCTTGCGGCGTTCACGGCTTGCTGTCACAAGAAGGAGGACATCAACGCCTACAATTGGAATTGCTACCGCGACGTCCTGCAGGAGGACGATATCGAAATCGTCAAAAGACTGGGCGTAATGCTGCGCATTGCCGAAAGTCTGGACAGAAGCATGGCAGGCGTGGTAAAGGGCATCAACTGCGACATTCTGGGCGACTCGGTTATTATGAAGACCGAAGTCGAGGGCGACGCTTCGCTTGAAATACGCGACGCTCTTGCCGCAAGCGCGGAGTTCAAAAAGTCGTTCAGAAAGAATCTCGAAATACTGTAATTATATAAAAGTGCCGCTTAAAAGGCGGCATTTTCACTAACGCGTTTATGAAAATTATACTTGCAAGCGCGTCGCCGCGGCGCAGGGAACTGCTTTCACGCATAGTAAAAGATTTCGAAATTATTCCGGCGAAAGGCGAGGAGTGCGCGGATTATTCGCTCCCTCCCGAGCGCGTTGCGCAAAAGCTTGCCGAAAACAAGTGCGGCGAGGTGTTTGAAAAGAATAGAGCTGCTCTCGTTATCGGGTGCGATACGATTGTCGTCTATAACGGCGTAATTTTGGGCAAGCCGAAGAGCGCGGAGGACGCCGCCGCGACCTTGCGTATGCTTTCGGGCAAAACGCATTCGGTCATAACGGGCGTGTGCGTGCGCTGCTCAAACAAAAAGATAACCTCAAGCGAAAAGACGGAAGTGCGCTTCAACGACCTTTCGGAAGACTTTATAAACAGCTACGTTGCGGGCGGTTCGCCTATGGATAAGGCTGGCAGCTACGGCATACAGGACGGCGGCGTGGTTCAAAGCTATTCGGGCAGTTATACTAACGTTGTCGGTTTGCCCGTGGATACGGTTAAAAAAATTATCGAAGAAGTACTTGCAGATGAATAGACTGGTAATAGATTTCGGTTCGTGGATAACCAAAATAAGTATAGTGGGTTGCGGAGTAGTGCTCTCCGAAGCCACGTGCGTTGCCATTCAGAGCGACCGTGAAGGAAACGTCACCATAAAGGCGTTCGGCGACACGGCACGCGCGCTTTCGGGCAGGGCGGCAAAAAACACGCGCATAATCAATCCCGTGTGCGAGGGCGACATAGTTCAGCCCAACCTGCTTGCCGCGCTTTTGGCGCATTTCCTCGAAAAAATAGAGATAACTCCGCGCAAGGCAAAGCAGACGGAAATTATGTTCGTGGTGCCTTGTAGCGCCTCCAAAAAGCTGCGCAAAAAGTATATCGACGTCGCTAAGGAGTGCGGAATAGGCAGAGTGTACTTTACGCGCACGCCCTTTGCCGCGGTGCTCGGTCATAACGTTGCGCTTTCGGCAACCTCGCCCGTGTTCTGTGTGGACGTGGGTTACGGCAAGACGGATATTTCGGTATTCTCTCTCGACGGGATTATTTCGGGCTTTACGGTCAATCTCGGCGGCGGCAATATCGACGTGCATATAATGGATTTGCTTTCCGAAAATTTCGACGTCAAGATAGGCGCGAATACCGCGGAAAAGCTTAAAAACGTAGTCGGCAGTCTGTTCGAGGACGACAACAAGATGATGGTAGTCACGGGCAGGGACGTGAGCACGGGCGAACCGGCGCAGACCGCCGTCAATTCCTCGCAGCTAGAGGACGTTATAAAGCTGTACGTGGATAAGATTATAGAGTACGTGCGCGCGGTGCTTTCCGAGCTTCCCGCCGAGGTTTCGTCCTCGGTAGTGGACGGCGGCGTCTACCTTTCGGGCGGACTTTCCAAGCTGGACGGTTTCCCCGAATACTTCTCGAAGGGGCTGGAAATTAAGGTGAACGTGTGCGAGGAGCCCGCTCTCGCTTCCGTAATAGGCGGCAGCTCCGTGCTATCGAGTCCCGACCTGTGTGCAAGAGTCGCCACGGTGGACTGAGCGCGGAAACAATTTCTTAAATAAGTTAGCGTTTTCGTTTGCCAAATAAATTTTAGTGCTATACAATATATAGTGTAAAATCAAAGGGGGAGGCGTAAAGCGTTATGTTAAATAACGTAATGTTAATCGGTGGTGATTATACTGTGAAACTGCAAAACTTTATTTACGCCAGCTTTGATTTGTGCGCCATTATTTTAGGCGTGGTCGTGCTGATAAATTACATAGTAAGTAAAAAAATACACGGCAGAACGACGCACCTGTTCTTAACGCTTGCAATCTGCACGATAGTTTCCTCGGTGCTGGATTTCACGGCGGTCATTGCGCTAAGCGTTACGGGCTGTCCCGTATGGCTGGGCAATCTACTTGTTGCAATCAACTATCTCGGTTACAACGTTACGGGCGTCGTGTTCGTGGTGTACGCCGTTGCGGTCATATACGACAATGTGCGTATTCCCAGGTGGTGCTACGCCGTCGCAAACGTTCTGTTCGTTATGACGGTGGCTGGCGTCATATTTGCAACCGTCAGCCTGTTTACGTACGGTTACAGGGCGGTTCCCAACAATATTAAATACGCTTACGAGGGAATTATTTACGGCTCGCAGATTATCGCGCTTGCGTTCTCTCTGTCCCTCGGCATTTTACAGCGCAAAAAGCTCAGCAAAACAAGACAGCTGAATATCTATTTCTTCGCGATACTTAACATAATCGCAATACTTATTCAGTTCCTTGTGCGCAGAATTCAGCTTAGCAACTTTGCTCTTGCAATAGCGGTACTGCTTATTTACGTAACCTTGCAGCGCCCCGAAGACGAGCTGGACGCAACCAGCGGAGCGTTCAACGCGCGTTCGTTCAACCGCCGCGGCAACATGCGCATTTCCGCAAACCAGCATTTCTTCCTGTTTGCAATGGAAGTCAACAATATGACGGTTATCAACTCGTCGTTCGGGCTCAACGGCGGCAACCAGGTAATAAAGGAAGTTGCCGACAGATTGCGCGCACTTCTGAAAAAGTGACAGTATTTATACCGTCTGAGCGGCGTGCGCTTTGCCGTAATGTTCAATACGTTTGAAGAATACGAGCATTTCGCTTCACGCTATTCCGGCATTTTCGAAAAACCCGTTTCGGTCGCCAATACCGAAGTGCACCTTACGGCTATCGCCTGCCTTATTGACTTCCCCGAAGTTACAAACAAGCTTTCCGAGGTTGAGGACCTTATCAGGTACTACCGCAACAGCATAAACGTTTCGGAAGAAATTATTATTGCCGACTCGAACGCAATAGAAAAGGCGCGCAGGCGCGAGCTTGTGGATTTCGCAATTCAGAAGGCTATCAACAACAAGTCGTTCGAAGTGTATTACCAGCCCATCTTCTGCGTAACTGACAACACCTTCAGCGGCTGCGAGGCGCTTATAAGGCTCAGGGACGACGAACTCGGCTTTATCAGCCCCGACGAATTTATTCCCATTGCCGAACAGAACGGCAAGATAATAGAGGTGGGCAGGTTCGTTATCGAGCACGTCTGCAGCTTTATCAAGGGCAGGGAGCTTGCAAAGCTGGGCATCAGGTTCGTCGATATAAACCTTTCGGTCATACAGTGTATGCACCCCGAAATTATCAGCGATATCGAGCAGACGTTAAAGAAGTACGACGTGCCGCGCTCCATGGTCAATCTGGAAATTACGGAAACGGCTTCGGCGCAGTCCTACGCAATGCTGCAGACCAAGCTTAACGAGCTGCATTCCAACGGCTTCACCATTTCGCTGGACGACTTCGGAACGGGCTTTGCATCTGTCGAATACCTTATAAACTTCCCGTTTGACGTGGTTAAGCTTGATAAATCTCTCGTCTGGGCTTATATGAGCACCAAGAAGTACGAGCCGATTTTACAGCACTATATGCCTATGCTCCACAGTCTGGGCACCAAGATTGTTGCGGAGGGTGTGGAAACCAAGCAGATGGTGGACGCGCTGGTTGCTCTGGGTTGCGACTATTTGCAGGGTTATTACTATTCCAAGCCCATTCCCGAAGAGCA
>CAMWWA010000019.1 GCA_947177825.1 uncultured Clostridia bacterium | reverse complement strand
TTCAACACCTCTTCCGCCTGCCCTTCGCCGACTTCCAGCATAAGTATGCCGCCGCGGATTATATAGCGGCTGATTTCTGCGGCAAGCCGCTTGTAGAAATCCAGTCCGTCCTCGCCGCCGTCAAGCGCTATACGCGGCTCGTAATCCCTGACCTCGCGCTGTAAGCTCTGAATTTCCGAACTCTTGATATAGGGCGGATTGCATACGATTATATTGAATCTGCCGTGCACGCGCGAGAACAAGTCGCTTTGAATAAAGTTGACGTCAGCCGAGTTGTAGTTTGCGTTTTCCTTTGCAAGCATAATCGCCGCGTCCGAAACGTCGACTGCGGTAACCTGCACCTTTTTGTCCTTGCAGTGCTTTGCAACCGAAATTGCAATGCAGCCGCTTCCCGTGCACATATCCAGCACCTTGTCGCCGTCCTCAACGGTGTTGACAACCTGCTGTGCGAGTATTTCGGTTTCGGGACGGGGTATAAGCGCCCTTTCGTCCACCTTGATATTGCAGTCGTAAAAGTCCACGTCGCCGATTATATACCAAAGCGGTCTGCCCGTTAAACGCTTTTCGATTATGGCGTTTATCCTGCGCGTTTCGCTGGGCTTGATTACCCTCTGCGCCGAAAGCTCGCTGCGGTTTATGCCGAGCACGAGGGAATATATCCACTCGGCGTCGCTCTCGTCGATTCCCGACTTAGCGAACTTTTTCTTGGTGTCGGCAAGCATATCGGTTAAAAGTCCGCCCGTTACGAAGGTGCTTTCCGCCATATCGGGGTTTGCGTCCATCTCCATTGCGGCGTTGAACGCGGCAATAGCCACCTCCACCATTTCGGGCTCGGGCTCGCGCGTGGTGAACACCTTCTGCAAAAGCATACCGGGCCATTTAAAGATGCAGCCGAACCAGCCGTGAATGTGCGCGAACAGCTTTAAAAATTCGTAGGATATACCCGTGATGACGGGCAGAAGCACGATTTCGATGCCTATGTTTGCAAGCGTTCTCAACGCGCCGTTCGAAATGGCGTTTATGTTGAGCGCCCAGCTGATAACGCCTATCACCGCAATATTGATTATAAGTACGATGAACAGAAAGGACGTGCCGCACCTGTCGTGAATGCGCGAACAGCTCATAACGTTTTCGGTCGTCAGGGGCAGTCCCTTTTCGTAGCAGTTAATGGTCTTGTGCTCCGCGCCGTGATATTTATAAAGCTTGCGGATATCCTTTAAAATCATTATCAGCCCGAGATAGGCAAGAAAAATGACAAGCTTGAACACGCCCAGCATGACGTATTCCCACACCGAGCCTTTAAGGGTTTTCCATAGATATTTGTTGAGCACGTCCACTAAATAGCGGGGCAGCCACATAAAGCAGAATATTGCAAGAGCCAGCCCGAGAATTACGCCGATAACCGTGACCACGTGCATAAGGTTGAGTTTAAGCTTTTCGGCAAACCACTTTTCAACCCTGCCCGGCTCCTCGTCGTCCGAACCGTACACCTGCGCGGAACGCATGAGCGCGTTCGTGCCGCGCACGAGAGAGCCGTACATATTTACGACTCCCCTGACGAACGGGATTTTGGAAGCGCGCCTGCCTGCGGTGGTGCGGTTTATTCTCTTTTTTTCAACCTGAATATTTCCGTCGGGGTCGCGGACTGCGGTGCAATACGAGGTTTTGCCCATCATCATTACGCCTTCCATAACCGCCTGACCGCCCACGGTAGAACATATAGGTTTTTTCTTTTTCTCTCTCTTAGCCATTACAATCTACCTGAATTCAAGAATAGTAAGATTATATACATTGGTCAACTCCCTTCGGTTAGAAACGAGCAAGACAAGAAGCGCGAGCACCGACCGACAGGAGTGTACACCGAAGTACACGACTGAGGCGGCGCGGAGTGCGACACCGTATTGCGAAGTTTATAAGCGGAGAGTTCATAATAAAATAGGCTTCAAATTCATATTTGAAGCCGTATCCTTTGTCAGATGTTGTATCTTTTTTTGAATTTATCAACACGGCCGCCCGTATCGACAAGCTTCTGCTTGCCGGTAAAGAAAGGATGGCACTTGTTGCAGATATCCACTTTAAGAGTTTCTACGTTTTTGGTAGTACCCGTTTTAAAGGTAGCGCCGCACGCGCATACTACCGTCACTTCGTGATAATCGGGATGTATATCGGGCTTCATATCTTCACCTCGCTGTTAATTCTTAGTAAATGCTAAATCATTATAAATAATATTTATTCGTAAGTCAATCGTTTTTGTGCTTTAACAAGCATATTTTTTGTGCTTAAAATGCCGCGCCGCCACTAAAATTTGCAATTTGCGCGCAAAAGGTTGATTTACTTCGGGATTCGTCGTATAATATCTGCGTATGGATAACTGGGTTTTAAAAGGGCCTAAGATGCTCGAAAATCAAAAACAGTGCGAAAGCGAGGTAAACGCAACGCAGGTCAAGGTGCGGGTTTCACACATTCTCGTATCCAATTACGACGCGCTTACCTATACGGGTGCGGCAAAAATTCCCTACCCCAAAACTCTGGGCAGGGTTGCCATAGGTATAGTTACCGAGGCGGGCGAAAACTGCTACGGCGTGACCAAGGGCGCGAGAGTGTATCTGAACGCGATGCGCCCGTGCGGCAAATGCTATGCCTGCAAGAGCGGTAACCGCAGCGAATGCACCTCCCCCCTCGTTGCAGGGCGCGACTTTGACGGGTTTATGCGCGACTTCGTTGTATGCGACTATTCCGACGTTTCCGTCATACCCGACAGCGTGGACGATTTTCTGGCGCTGTGCATAGAAAACGTGTCTTTGGCAGAAAATATCTATGATAAACTCAATCTGTCTACGGGCAGCAGAGTGGCGATAGTCGGCGGCGGCTTTTTGGGCTCCGTACTGGCGCAGATTGCCCTTTACCACAAGCTTGTGCCCATAGTTATAGACAACTATGCCAAGAACGTGGAAAGGCTGCAGCAGAGCGGCGTTTACTTTACCTTCTCCGCGGACGACACGCTTGCCTCCAACATAGAGAACGCGACCAGCGGAAACAAGTGCGACGCGGCGATATATACGTCCTGCTGTAAGCTTTCACCGTCCGTGCCCGCAAGCGTGCTGGCAAGCCGTAAGGATATGGTGCTGGGCGGCTTCTGCACCGTCAACTTCACGATGGATACCGCGCCGCTGTTTGAAAAAAATCTGCGCGTGTACTCCGTTTCCGACGGGTTCGGCTACACCGAAACGGCAATAAACATGCTTGTGCACGGCGCGCTGGATTTAAGCCACTTCGAAAAGCAGGTCCTGACCGAGTTCAACCTTCCCTCGCTTTTAACCGAGCGTGCCGAAAAGTTCTCGCAGGACAGCAAGATGATTGTTTTGAAACTCATTCTTTAAAACCACGGCTGCGCGTAAGACTAAAAGACTTTTCCTATGCGCTTTTTCAGGTTTGTATTTTCACGCTTCTTTATATGCATTACCGTAATTGCGGCGCTTACTGCCGCAATTATTTTTTTGTGCGTCTATATCCACTCCCTTCTGCCCGCCGCCGCGGCTATAGGGCTTGCCTACACGCTTTCGGTCATTGCGGCGCTGTGTCTGCTTTTGGGCAAGAGTCCCTTCGAATTCAAATGCGGCTGGCTGACTTTGATTGTCGCCCTTCCTATAGTTGGGGCGGTTTTGTACTTCATATCCTATTTGAGCCGCTGCCAGAAGAGCGATAGCTACCGCGTTCTGCCGTCGGCAGGCTGTTCGGGCTTCGAATACTTTGCCGACGGCGCGGAATACCTCGACCGCCTTATTTCTCTTATTTCCACCGCGAAAAGGAAAGTCTATCTGGAATATTACATCATTTCCAAGGGGCATATCTGGGCGGCGGTGCACAGAGAGCTGAAAAAGGCGCTTGCGCGCGGCGTGGAAGTCAAGATTATATACGACGGGCTGGGCAGCGCGCTGCGCGCGCCCAAAAAGGATTTCAAGGAGCTTAAAAAGGCGGGCGCTGACGTAAAGGTTTTCAACAAGCTTATGCCCGTACCCGTTTCGCGCCTCAACTTCCGCGACCACAGAAAGATTGCGGCTATCGACGGAAGCGCCGTATTTTTGGGCGGCGTGAATATTGCCGACGAGTACGCAAACCTGTCCTCTCCGCACGGTCACTGGAAGGACGGCGGCGCGGTCTTTTACGGGCGTATCGCCGAAGTTTATACGGACGTATTCCTTTCGGCGTTCGACGGCAGGGAGATTGCAGCGCACGCCCCGAGCGAGGATAAGTACACGCTTTACCCCCTGACCGACGAGCCCGAGCACAGCGGCAGCCTGTGCGAAGACTACCTTGCGGGCGCGATAAATTCGGCAAAGCGCAGAGTGTATATCTTTACCCCCTACCTCTGCATGGGCGACAAGCTGGGCGACGCGCTTATATTTGCCGCGCGGCGCGGTGCGGACGTCAAGATTATAATACCCAAAATTCCCGACAAAAAACTGACCTACGCCATAACAAAAACTTACGCGAAAAGACTTGCGGCAAAGGGCGTGGAAATTTACACGTACACCCCCGGTTTTATGCACTTTAAAGGCGTAATATGCGACGACCGCGCCGTTCTGGGCAGCTACAACTTCGACTACCGCTCCATGCGGCTCAACTACGAATGCGGCGTGGCGGGCGGCGATAAGCTTGCCGGCGAAATGGCGCGCGACTTCGAAACCAGCCTTGCGCTGTGCGCCGGGATGGAATGCAAGCGCCAAAGCGCCGCGGCGCGGCTTTCGGGCGCACTGCTATGCCTTTTTGCTCCCCTGGTTTAGTTGCGGACGGCGCGTTTTTGTGATATATTTATACCGATGATTAAACTGATTGCGTGCGATTTGGACGGAACGCTGCTTCCGCCCGACAAGAAGATGCCCGAAGAAACCTTTGCGCTTATCGAAAAATTTGCGGCGGAGGGCGGCGTTTTCGCGCCCGCAAGCGGCAGACAGCTGCCCAACCTTTTAAAGCTGTTTGCGCCCGTCGCGGACAAGATTGCCGTAATTGCGGAAAACGGCGGTCTGGTATGGTACAAGGGCGGGATAATCTTTTCCGACCCCACCCCGTCGGAGGACGTTTTACGCGCGTTGAAAATTATCCGCGCACAGGACGGGCTTTACCCCGTTTTGTCCTGCGCCGACTGCGCGTATTACGAGGACGGGTATCCGCGCTTTATCGAAATTTTAAAAAGGTCTTACTCCTCCGAAAAGAAGGTCGATAATCTTGACGAAATTGCAGGCGGCGTGAGCGCGCTTAAAATTTCGGTGTGGGACGATTTGCCCGCCGCCGAACACGGCGGTAAAATTCTGCCGCCGCTCATCGACGGGCTGCGCACAATGATTTCGGGCTACGACTGGCTGGACGTCAGCGTGGCGCACGCCAACAAGGGCAGGGCACTGGAAGCGCTTACGGCGCGGCTGGGCGTTAAAAGCGAGCAGTGCGCGGCGTTCGGCGACCATATGAACGATTACGAAATGCTGAAAGCAAGCGGCTTACCCTTCGTAACCGCCAACGCCTATCCGCCGTTGAAAGCGCTTATCGGCGAGCAAATTCCCTCCAACGCGGAGTTCGGCGTAATTAAAAAAATTAAGGAGTTGATTTTATGAAGTTGTTGATTGCTTCGGATATTCACGGTTCCGCAAAGTGGTGCGCAAAGCTTGTGGACGCGTTTAAAAAAGAGGGCGCGGACAGGCTTGTTTTACTCGGCGATATTTTATATCACGGACCGAGAAATCCTTTACCCGACGAATATTCGCCTAAGGACGTGTGCGCAATGCTTAACCCGCTTGCGGACGCAATAACCGCCGTACGCGGCAACTGCGACAGCGAGGTAGACCAGATGGTGCTTGACTTCAACATATCGTCCGACTACGCGGAAATATGGGACGGCGCCGTAAAAATCACCCTTTCGCACGGGCACAGGACCGTTCCCCCTCTCGGCGCGCGCGACGTCTACATAACGGGGCACACCCACGTTCCCCTCGACTGCACGGAGAAGGAAGGTTACAGACACCTCAACCCCGGCTCGGTTTCCCTCCCCAAGGAGGACAGCGCGCACGGCTATATACTCTACGAAAACGGAGAGTTTATTTTTAAGACCTTATAAGCGGCGTGTTGCATTTTGCGCAAAACGTAAGCCGCGCGGCAGAATCGCCGCGCGGCTTTGCTTTGCTGTTATTAGCTTTGTCTAAAACCAAGCGATTAAAGGACTTGGCTGCCGTGACACAGGGCTTACGCAAGTATAAGTCTGCCGTTGAGCGCAAGGTAGATAAGGTCGATTAAGCAGAGAATCCAGCTCCAGCCTACGACGAGGAAGAGCACGAAAACCACGATGCTTACGGCGTCTTTTTTGTTGAGCGCCACGCTCAGCCTTACCAGGCACTCCACCACCCAGCCCACGAAAGGAATTAAAAGCAGTAGTATCTGGACGAGTCTGTCCTGTTTATTAAACCATTTATCAAAAGCCATTTTTTTACTCCTTTAAATTTTGTGCTTTATATTCATATGCCGCGGATTTCAAAATAATGACTTTGATAAAAAGAAAATCCAGCCCGACGGACGTCGGGCTGGATTCTTTGTTCGTTTGTCCTGACTTAGAAATTAAGTAAGCGCAAAATGTGGCCGCTTGCGATCATAAGAATGAGGTCGAGAAGCCAGATAAGCCAACCGCCGAAGATACGAATGATACCCGCAACGATTTTACCCTCGGAAAAACGGGTAACCATACCCAGAATCCAAGCGGTGAAAGGGATGATTGCCAGAATGATGCTTACCAGTCTGCCAAGTCCGAAGTAATCTTTCTTGCTTGCCATTTTTAAATCTCCTTTGTTCTTTTTACTGTTTATATTATATCACACTTTGCGTATATGTCAATTATATTTTTATTATTTACGAAAACGAAAAAAGGTTCCTGAAAACGGGAACCTTTTAAACGTGATTTTTTAATTGTTATACAAGCTCTATGATTGCCTCTTCGGCAGCGTCGCCGCGGCGCTGGCCCAAAAGATAGATGCGCGTATATCCGCCGCCCTGGCCCAGCTCTTCCTTGCGCTGTGCGTACTTGGGCGCGATTTCGTTAAACAGCTTTTCCATTAAGGGGTGCTGAATGTCCTTGGTTCTCGCCTTGTACTCGCTCTTCTTTTCGGAAAAGCCCTTTACTTCCTGCAAGTCGCGAAGTTTTGCCATTAAAGCGCGGCGTACCGCAAGCTTCTTGGGGCTGTCCTGAATAACCTTAACGGTTACTTCCTTGCCCTTTGCGTCGGTCTTTTTAACCTGCTTCTCTTCGTTGAGGTCGTAAACGCTCATCGCCTTGGTTATAATCTTTTCAACGTAGGGCTGAAGCGCCTTTGCCTTAGCCTCCGTCGTCTGTATTTTGCCGTACCACAAAAGCTCGGACGCCTGGTTCCTTAATAATGCGTTTCTCTGTTCTGATGTTCTTCCTAATTTTGCGGGCATCTTATTAGTCCTCCTTGTTAGCTAACGAAAGTCCGTAGGACTGTAATTTCAAAATTACTTCGTCCAGAGACTTTCTGCCAAGGTTGCGCACCTTGAGCATTTCGTCTTCCGTCTTCTTGGTCAAATCTTCAACCGTGTGGATGTTTGCACGCTTCAAGCAGTTGTAGGAGCGCACGGACAAGTCCATATCCTCGATTGCCATTGCAAGAATTTTCTGCTGACGGTCGTCCTCGTTCTTGACGAGTATGTCCATATCCTTAATCGTTTCCGACAAATCGACGAAAAGTCCGATATGGTCCTGCATAATCTTTGCCGCAAGCGACACGATTTCCTTTGCGGAGAACGCGCCGTTCGTCCATACTTCTAAAACCAGCTTGTCAAAGTCGGTATTCTGACCTACTCTCGTATTCTCTACGCTGTAATTAACTTTCTTTACGGGCGTATAGATGGAGTCGATGGGAATATAGTCGATAAGTTCGGTCTTGGTGTGGTCGGCACCCTTGTAGCCCCTGCCGCGGCCGATGGTAATTTCCATATCGATTTTGCCGCCCTCGTCAACCGTGCAGATATGCTGGTCGCCGTTGATAATTTCAAGCTCTGCGTCCTGCTCGATATCGCTTGCCTTGACTTCGCAGGGTCCTTCCTTGTAGAGGTGAACGACCTTAATATAGTCTTTATCGGTTATTTTCGTCTTGATTGCAAGAGTTTTTAAATTGAGAATTATCTCGGTAACGTCCTCCTTGACGCCTGCTATGGGCGAAAATTCGTGCTTTACCGAACCGTCTAAAAATCTTATGCCCTGAGCGGCAGCGCCGGGAAGAGCAGACAGCAATATTCTTCTAAGGCAGTTGCCTATTGTAAGTCCGAAGCCCTTTTCCAGGGGTTCGACAACGACCTTTGCGTATGACTGATTCTCACTTTCCACCACTTCGATTTTGGGTATATCTATCTCAATCATATACTACCTCCTATTTTTTATGAATTACTTGGAGTACAACTCGACAATCATATGCTCTGCAATCTGGCTGTCTATATCGTCTCTTGCGGGAAGCGCAACAATCTTGCCTTCCAGCTTTTCGGGGCTGAATTCCAACCACTTGGGCAGGTTAGCTGCCTTTGCGGACTTGATACCCTCGAAATATTTGTTGGAGGTCTTGCTCTCCTTGACTGCTATTACGTCGCCCGCCTTTACGATGAAGGAGGGAACGTTAACCTTTTTACCGTTTACGGTGAAGTGTCCGTGGTTTACAAGCTGTCTTGCCTGTGCGCGTGAAACGCCGATACCCATTCTGTAAACGACGTTGTCAAGTCTTCTTTCGAGAAGGGAGAGCATGTTTTCACCGGTGATGCCCTTCATTCTGTCCGCGCGCTCGTAATAAGCCCTGAACTGACCTTCCTGAACGCCGTAAATACGCTTAACCTTCTGCTTTTCGCGGAGCTGCTGTCCGTATTCGGAAACCTTCTTTCTGCCTGCGCCGTGTACGCCGGGAGCTACGGGACGCTTTTCAAACGGGCACTTGCCGTTATAACATTTATCGCCCTTCAAAAAGAGCTTTGCGCCTTCTCTTCTGCAAAGGCGGCATTTTGCTTCTCTGTAAGTTGCCATAATCTATCTTGTCCTCCTTTATACTCTGCGACGCTTAGGCGGTCTGCATCCGTTGTGGGGTATGGGTGAAACGTCGGCGATAAGCGTGATTTCGAGTTCGCAGTTCGCAAGTGCGCGGATTGCGGACTCCCTGCCTGCGCCGGGACCCTTAACGTAGACTTCGACAGAGCGGAGTCCGTGCTCTTTTGCCGCCTTTGCAGCCGTTTCGCAAGCCATCTGAGCCGCGAAAGGAGTGCCCTTCCTGGAACCCTTGAAGCCGAGTGCGCCTGCGCTCGACTGGCTGATTGCGTTGCCCTGCATATCGGTTACGGTCACCAAAGTATTGTTGAAAGATGACTGAATGTGTACCTGACCTTTATCGACCTTTTTAAGCTCTTTACGCTTTCTGGTTACGGTCGTCTTTTTAGTAGCTGCTGCCATAAAATATTAAATCCTCCCTGACCTTACTTTGCGCCCTTCTTCTTGGCTACCGTGCGGCGGGGACCCTTTCTCGTCCTCGCGTTTCTCTTGGAAGATTGTCCTCTTACGGGAAGTCCCTTTCTGTGGCGGATTCCTCTGTAAGAACCTATTTCCATAAGTCTTTTGATGTTAAGCGATACTTCCGAGCGGAGTTCGCCTTCTACTCTGTAATTATGGTCGATATACTCTCTGAGTTTGGAAACTGCGGTCTCGTCCAGGTCCTTAACTCTGGTATCGGGGTTGATGCCTGTTGCCGCAAGAATCTTTTTGGAAGTTGCCAGACCTATACCGAAGATATAGGTAAGACCAATTTCGATTCTCTTCTCTCTGGGTAAATCTACACCGGCAATACGTGCCATACGATTTATTTCCTCCGTTAATAATCTTGAAATTTAATAGTGTATATATAGAGCCGTATGCGCTTTTCGGGGAGTTTTGATTTTGGAATGAATGCCCACAAAATGCATATACGGAATTGTTTTCGCGCTGTTAAACGCCGCTTTTTAAAACGCAAAAAAACGGAAAAGCACACCCGTCCCGCACGGATTTTACGCGCGCCGGGTTACTTTAACCGAAAATTTGCAACGTACATTATATCACACGTTGTTTTTAAAAAGCAAGAAAATTTTTGCCGCTAAAGTAGCTAATTTTGCAAAATTTGCTCAATTAGCCCTGTCTCTGCTTATGGCTCTTGTTCTTGGAACAGATGACCATAACCTTGCCGTTTCTCTTGATAACCTTGCATTTATCGCACATAGGTTTAACCGAAGGTCTTACTTTCATTGATTTTATCTCCGTATTGTTTTTGTTTTTTTTATTTGCTGAATTACAGCTTGTTTGCAGCGCAGGCAATTAAAGGACTTGGCTGCGGCGACGCGCCGCTCAGCCCTTGCTGCGCCAGGTGATGCGTCCCTTGGTAAGGTCGTACGGGCTCATTTCCAGCTTAACGTTGTCGCCTTCTATAATTCTTATATAGTTGAGGCGGAGCTTACCGGAAATATACGCCGTGATAACGTAACCGTTCGTGAGTTTAACTTTGAAATTTGCGTTGGGCAGACACTCTATTACTTTGCCTTCCGCTTCGATAACGTCGTCCTTAGACAAAACTTTACGTCCTCCGATTTAACTTTTTTCCGCCAGCTCTTTTAAATAATGCGCCGTGCTGACGTCGAACGACTTGTCCCGCACAATTCCCGCTTCGGAAAGGTTGTGCGGCAAAAGCCGCAGATGTTTTGCGTTTTTCTTTTTGGGGTTTTCAAGCGTTCGCGTTTTGCCGTCGACGACAAGTACGAATCCGCCGCTTAAAACTTCGGCTATGACGTAATACCGTCCTTCGTCGCGCCCACGGACACTCTGCACCACTCCGCCCGTTTGGGGAATCTTAACTTTCATAGAGTCAGAATTTCCACTCCGTCCTCGGTTATGAGTACCGTGTTTTCATAGTGCGCCGCAGGCTTGCCGTCCGCAGTCCTTACCGTCCAGCCGTCCTTTCTGTCGAAATCGACCTTGTACGTTCCCATATTTATCATAGGTTCGATACAGATGGTCATTCCCGCTTTCAGGCGCATGCCCGTGCCCTTTCTTCCGTAGTTGGGAACCGAAGGGTCCTCGTGCATCTCTCTGCCTATGCCGTGCCCCGTAAGCGCCCTTACGACTCCGTAGCCGTGACTTTCGGCGTGTGTCTGCACCGCGTAGCCGATATCGTAGAGAGGCGTGCCCGCCTTTAATCCCTCGATAGCCTTAAAGAAGCATTCTTCGGTGACTTTGACCAGCTTTCTCTTTTCCTCGGACACGTTGCCGATTAAAAAGGTTCTGCACGCGTCGCCCTGAAAGCCGTTCTTTTCCGCGGTTATGTCTACGCTGACTATGTCGCCGTCCTCTAAAATTCTGTCGCCGGGGATGCCGTGCACAACGACCTCGTTGACCGATACGCACGAGCTTGCGGGATATCCGCAATAGCCCAGCTCGGACGGGATTGCACCGTTCATGGTGATATACTTATAGACGAGCTCGTCCACCTCCTTGGTGGTCATGCCCGCGCGTATATGTTTGCCGACGTATTCAAGCGTTTCCTTGACTATGCGGCAGGGCTCGCGCATGAGCTCTATTTCCTGTTCGGTCTTGACGTATATCATTTTCTGCTTCTGCCGCGCCTTACAAGTTCTTCGGCAATCTTATCGAAAACTTCCTTGGGGGACTGCTTTCCGCAGGTCACCGTAAAGAGCTTGCCCGCGTTTGCGTAATATTCGACGAGCGGAGCCGTTTCCTTGAAATAAGTATCCAGACGCTTTTGCACCGTTTCGGGATTGTCGTCGTCCCTGCGGTACAGCTCCTTGCCGCACTTTTTGCACGTCGTCGCTCCGTTGAGCGTGGAAACGTGATAGCTTTCGCCGCAGGAGCAGACGCGTCTGCCGCAGATTCTGTCCATAAGCAGTGACAAATCGACGTCGATATTCACGCACAAATCGATATGCGCGAATCTGTCGAGCTGTTCCGCCTGGAAGGTATTGCGGGGAAAGCCGTCGAGCATGAAGCCGCCCTTGACGTCATCCTTGCCCAGTCTATCCTTGACTATATCGCAGGTAACCTCGTCGGGGACGAGCTTGCCCGCGTCGATATAGCTTTTAGCTAACTTGCCAATAGGCGTGCCGCCCTTTATATTCGCCCTGAAAATGTCGCCCGTGGAGATGTGAACGAGGTGGAAGCGCTCTTCGAGCAAACTTGCCTGCGTTCCCTTGCCCGCGCCGGGCGCGCCGAGTAAAACTATGTTCATAATTATTTCAGGAAGCCTTTCTTGTAGTTCTTCATCATAAGCTGCGACTGAAGCTGTTTGTCAAGCTCGAGCGCGCAGGATACGACGATGAGTATACCCGTAGTGGAGAATACGCTTATGAGGTCCGTCGAAATACCTACCGCGGAAAGTATTACCGCGAGTATGGAGGGCACCAGCGCAACAATCGTAAGATACATAGCGCCGAAAAGCGTAATTCTGTTGTTTATCTTTTTAAGGTAATCCGCCGTAGGCTTGCCGGGGCGTATACCCTGGATAAAGCCGCCGTTCTGCTGTATCGTCTTGGATACGTCGTCGGGATTGAACTGCATTGACGCATAGAAGAACGAGAACAGGAATATGAGCACGCACAGCACTATCATATAGATAAGCTGACCGTACCACGTGCCGTTCTGTCCGCCGCCCGAGAACCACTGCGCAACGCCCGTTTCAAAACCGGTGCCCGGTGCAAACAAACTTGCAATCATTGCGGGAACGCTTATAATCGCAAACGCGAATATAAGGGGCATAACGCCCGAACCGGATATGCGCATGGGAATTACCGACGACTGACCGCCGTACATTCTTCTGCCCTTGACCTGCTTTGCGTACTGTACGGGTATTTTCCTTTCGGAAAGGTCTACCGCACAGATTGCCGCGAACTCGATGACCGTCAAGACGATAAAGCCCGCAACTTCCCACAGAACCGAGGGGTTACCCGTGAACGCCGTGGTGAACTTTGCAACCAGCTGTTCGCCCGCCGTGGAAACGATACCGATGAAGATTATCAGCGAAATACCGTTGGAAATGCCGTACTCGGTTATTCTTTCACCCAGCCACATAACGAGCATGGAGCCCGCCGTGTAAACTACCGTAAGGAATATAGCCGCAATCCACTTTGCGCCCGCGTCGCCAATCGACGAGTTGGAGCCGAAGAAAGTCAGCTTTATTGCCAGGTCGCCGTCCGTGCTTCTTAAACCGAAGTTGACGATGATACCGATTGCCTGCGCAACGGCAAGGAGGATAGTCAGAAAACGCGTAATCTGCGCAATCTTCTTTCTGCCCTCTTCACCCTGCTTGGAAAGTCTTTCGAGCGCGGGAATACCTACGCTTAAAAGCTGCACGATAATCGAGGCGTTGATGTACGGGCTGATACCGAGCGCGAAGAGCGTTGCGTTTGCAAGCGAGCCGCCCGAAATGGACGACATTATGCTTAAAAACGACTGCCCCTCTATAGCCGTCTTGAACGTTTCAACGGTTATTCCGGGAACGGGAATATAACAGCCGATTCGGAAAATGACCAGAAGCAACAGCGTAAGCCATATCTTCTTTCGTATTTCCTTATTCTTAAAACAATTTTTTATTGTTTCAAACATT
>CAMWWA010000018.1 GCA_947177825.1 uncultured Clostridia bacterium | reverse complement strand
GGGCGCGCAAAGGTCATTTTCGGTTCGGGCAGCAACTGTACCGCTACGGCGGTTGAGGCAAGCAAGCTTGCCGAACAGCTGGGCGCGGACGGACTTTTGTGCGTTACCCCCTACTACAACAAGTGCACGCAAAAGGGCATAGTCGAATACTACAAGGCGATTTGCGGCGCGGTTAAAATACCCGTTATCGCTTACAACGTGCCGCCGCGTACGGGCGTGAATATCCTTCCCGCAACGGCGGAAGAGCTTGCGCATATCCCCAATATGGCTGGCATTAAGGAAGCGTGCGGAAACATGGAACAGATTTGCGAAACAATGCGCAGGGTGCGCCCCTACTGCGACGTGTACTCGGGCGACGACAACCTCAACCTGCCCATTCTGGCAATTGGCGGCGCGGGCATTATTTCGGTTGTCAGCAACATTGCCCCTAAGCAGGTCAAGGAAGTTTATACGTACGTTGCGAAGGGCGACCTTGAAAGCGCCAACCGCGTGCAGGACGCTATCCTTCCCCTTATCGACGCGTGCTTTACCGAGGTCAATCCCATTCCCGTAAAGGCGGGCTGCGATATGATTGGGCTGGACGCGGGCGTGCCGAGAGCACCGCTCACCGAGCTTGAGGACGCGCACAAGAAAATTATGCGCGAGCGCATTGATAAGGTTGGTATTAAGTTATGATTAAGGTTGCGGTTTGCGGTGCCTGCGGAAAGATGGGCGCAAACGTTATCGAGATATTGCAAGGCGACAACGAGGCGGTTGCGGTATGCGGAATTGACGCCAGGGGCGGCAATATAGGCGGTTTAACGGTCTATTCCTCATTTGAAGATATTGCCGGAAAGCCCGACGTTATTATCGACTTTTCCTCCCCCGCCGCTCTGAACGGCGAGCTGGAATACGCCGTTAAAAACAACGTGCCTGCGGTCATAGGCTCGACGGGTTTTACCGACGAACAGCTTGCAAAGATTAAAAAGGCTTCCGAAAAGGTTGCAATATTCAGAACGGCTAATTTTTCGCTCGGCGTGAATTTGCTGTGCGAGCTTGTCAAACGCGCCGCGCAGACTTTGGGTGAAAAGTTCGACGTTGAGATTATCGAAAAGCACCACAACAAAAAGGTTGACGCGCCCAGCGGCACGGCGCTTATGCTGGCGGACAGCGTGAACTCGGCGTTCGATAACGGCAAGCCTTACGTCAACGGCCGCGAAGGCATTTGCGGTAAACGCGGCAACGAAATAGGTATGCACGCGGTGCGCGGCGGAACCATAGTCGGCGAACACGACGTTATGTTCTGCGGCGAGGACGAGATTATAACCGTCTCCCACTCGGCGCGCAGCAAAAAGGTGTTTGCGGCAGGCGCGGTTAAAGCCGCCAAGTGGCTTGCGGGCAAACCCGCCGGTATGTACCAAATGAAAGACATATTGTGATAAATATAATAAAGCGCCCGACGGTCCAACCGTCGGGCGCTTTTTTTGACCTCTAAAACATTGAAATGAATTCTTTAAGCGCGTATTGCACGGGGGTGTTTTTGGGAAGCGCTATGCCCACGCCGCGGACGGGCAGATGGGGCACGACGTCCACCTCGAACAGTTCTCCGCTTTCCAGAAGCGGCGCGGCGTACTCGCGCGGAACGCAGCCTATGCCCATACCGCTGCTTGCAAACTTCATCATCAAATCCCAGTTCTCCACCTCTATATCGGGGTGAAGCTGTATGCCGAGAGTCTGCGTGTATGCGGACAGTGCGCGGCGCGCAATCGTATTGCTTTCTATCATCAGAAGAGGATAGCCCTGCAAATCCGCAAGGTTGACCTTTTTGCCCTTTAAATGTTCGAATTTTGCGCCTGCGACGAACACGTCCGAAAGGTGCGCCACCGTGCCCGTAAAGTTGACGTCCTTATCGTCGACGGGCAGATTTATAAAGCCGACGTCGCACTTGCCCTCTTTAAGCTGTTCAAGCGTTTCGGGCGTGGTGCCCGTTAAAAGCTCGAACTTTACCGCCTGGTATTTTTGGTTGTACGCCACGATTTTATCGGCAAGTATGTGCGAAAAAATTGCGTCGGTTGCGCCTATTCTTATGGTGCCCGTCGCGGTGGTTTTAAGCTCTAAAAGCTTGCTTTCGGCGTCGTCCAGAAGGCTTAAAGCTTCCTCCACCTGTTTGAATATCAGTTTGCCGCCCTGTGTGGAAAGCTCCATTCCCATATGGGTGCGGTTGAAAAGCGTCGTGCCCAGCTGGTTTTCAAGCTGTTTTATCGCCTGCGAAACGGCGGGCTGGGAGATGAAAAGCTCCTCCGCCGCGCGCGTCGAACTGCCAAATTTTGCAACGGTATAAAACACCCTGTACAATTCAAGATTGACCATTTTGTTACACTCCTTATTTGCCTACGCAGAACTTTGCGAACACCGTGTTTATTATTTCCTCGTCGGCGGTCTCGCCCGTGATTTCGCCGAGTATGCGCCACCCTTCCCTGATATCGAGAGAGATTATATCCAACGGAAAACTTTCCATTCCCGCAACCGCCGCGCCAAGCTTTTCCCTTGCGCGCTTCAATGCGGAATAGTGTCTTTCTTCTATAACGTAAGCATTGTCCAGCGACCTGCCGCCCGTCGCCTTAGCCGCAATCTTCGACTTCAAATCTTCGAGCCCCGCGCCCGTGAGCGAAGAAATTGCCACGTCGTAACCGCCGAACGCTTCACGCCCGTCCACCTTGGAAAAGACCTTTAAAAGCCTGTCCTCTTCCACTCCGTCCGCCGCGGAAAAGTCGGCGCAGTCCGAAACGCACACCACGACGTCGGCGGAACTTACGGCGCGTTTCGCGCGCTCGATTCCAATGCTTTCTATGTCGCCCGCCTGCTCCCTTATGCCTGCCGTATCGGTCAGGTGATACTTTACGCCGTCTATTAAAACCGTGCCCTCGACCGCGTCGCGCGTGGTGCCTGCAACGGGTGAAACGATAGCTTTATCGTAGCCCAAAAGGGCGTTCAGCAGGGACGACTTGCCGACGTTAGGCGCGCCGCATATTGCGACCGAAACGCCGCTTTTTATGAGTTTACCCCCAGAATATGCCGCAATTAAGCCGTCCAGAGAGCCGCAAATCGCCTGTAAATCGGTTGAAAGCGAGGCAAGCTCGCACTTGTCTATATCCTCCTCGGGATAGTCCGTGTCGGCGGCGATGCCTGCCAGAATATCCGTAAGCGAGGTCTGTATCTTTTTAACTTCGCCCGTCAGCTTTTCGGAATAAAGCAATCCGCCTGCGCGCACCTCGGCAAGGCTTTCGGCGTTAATCATATCTATGACGCCCTCGGCGGAGGAAAGCGAAAGTTTGCCGTTTATGAACGCGCGCTTCGTGAACTCGCCGCGTTCGGCGGACCGTGCGCCGTTGGCAAGCGTCGCCTTTAAAACGCCGCGCGCAATTTCCGTGCCGCCGTGACAGTGGAACTCCACTACGTCCTCCCCCGTGTAGCTTTTGGGCGCCTTGAAATACACGCACATTCCGTAATCGGAAAAGCCGTCGCAAAGGATATTGCCCGTATACATATAGTTGGGCGCAAAATCTTTAACCGCCGTTTTGCCCGACGGTGAAAACATTTTTCCGGCAAGGCAAAGCGCGCCTTGTCCGCTAACCCTTACTATTGCAACGCCGCCGACTCCCGACGGGGTGCTTATTGCCGAAATCAATTCCTCTGCCATATTTTAAATTCGTTTTACCATAAAAATTTCTTATACCCCGATTATAACACGCCCCGAAAATTTTTGCAATACAAAAGCGGGAATTTGCACTCCCGCTTTTTAAAATTTTATTTCAGTTTTTCAAGTCGTCAAACGGGTCTGCGCTGCCGCCTTCGCCGCCGCCCGAAGACGAACCGCCCGAAGCTCCCAGACCGCCGAAAGGGTCGTCGGGAGGCACGTTCTGATTGCGCTGCTGTGCGTAGGGGTCGGGGTTGCCGCCGTAATAACTGCCGCCCTGTCCGTAAGGGCCGCCGGGACCGAACTGTCCGCCCTGATTGTTACGCATATATTCCTGGTACATGCGGTACTGCCTCTGCCTCTGCTCCCTGATATATTCGGCGTAATTTTTGCCCTTGTTGTTCCTTACCGCAAACATAATTATTCCCGTGACGGGTAAGAGTACGCACAGTATGGAAAACAGCAGATATCTGGACGAAGCGTAAGTGCGGAAGAAGGTTATCAGCACGAACACGTTTAAGATTATTAAGGCAAGCTGAACCCAGTACATTATATAATCCTGCAAGTGGCTTAAAACCCACCACGCCCAGTCCAGACTTTCGGGAAGGTTGACGGGGTTGTAGTTGCCGTTGGGTATTTCCATGGTCGTGCCGCCCGCCAGCACGAAAGTGCCGTATTCGGGCGCGGCGTATCCGCCCTTGAAAATCGCAAATTTGGCTACGTAATAAAGTATGCCCAAAGCGACGTATGCCGTTTCCACAAGCGCCGCCGCAAGCGAAATATATTGGGGCTTTGCGCCGTAGATTTTATTCTTGTCGGACACCACGCCTACATAGTAGGTATTGACCAGCGGAACGAAAGCCATCCAGCTGTTCTTATACCCCTCTCTCTTTGCTATCGTATACAGAGCAACCGCCTTAAAAACGTAGAGCATTGCGAACACAAGCCCTGCTATGAGCAGATACGCCCACAGGTAGCGCTTGTATACGTCGGTGAAAAACGCCGCTTCGGCAATGCCTGCTATTTCGAAAAATTCCATAAAAACCTCACTTGGCTGAGCATAGTTATTTTATACGCACCGTGTATAAATATTAAAACGGTTGTGTGAAAAACGCGTGAAATTAAAGACCGAACAGCTCCGCGCCGTAATCGACGCTCTTTAAAACCAGTCCCTTGGCAGGCATGGTCTTGCCCACGCGATTGCGGTCGCATTGGTTTAAAGAGGCGGCAATATCTTCCGCGCCGAGCTTGCCAGACGAATACCACAGCACCGTGCCGGCGAGTGTGCGCACCATATTGTATAAAAATCCGTTGCCGCACACCTCTATTTTAACGAAGCCGCCCTCGGAAATTATATCTACGGAGTACACCGTTCTTACCGTCGTTTTGACCTGCGAGCCGCTTGCACAGTAAGCCGCAAAGTCGTGCTCGCCCGTAAAGAACGCGGCTGCCTCCCTCATCTTATTTATGTCCGCTTTTCCCTTAATCCAAACCGCGTACCTGTCGTAAAGCGGATTGCGGCGCGGCGCGAAATACAGATTGTAGCAGTACGTCTTTTTCTTTGCCGAACGGTTGGCGTCGAAGCCTTCGGGCGCGACAGCCGAATTAAGAACGCTGATATCCTGCGGCAGACGGCAGTTGAGCGCGTCGGCAAGCTTTCCCCCCGCAATATCCGCCGACAAATCGACGTGGCAGACCTGGGTTAAGGCGTGCACGCCCGCGTCGGTCCTGCCGCTTGCGGTAACCACCGACCTTTCGCCGAACGCCTTATACACCGCCTCGTTAAGCTCGCCCTGCACGGTGCGCCCGTTGCTTTGCACCTGCCAGCCGTTGAAATGAGTGCCGTCGTAGGCAACCGAAATAACGTACCTCACGATATCACCAGATACTGATAGATTTGGGGGTAAATGCGATAGCCGTAAATATTGAAAAGAATTACGCCTGCTATCATTATCGCGGCGAACAGCGCCGCGACAATATCGCGCCCCGAAAATTTCAGCTTTTTGTATTTCGTGCGCTTTTTGCCGCTGGAATAGCAACGGACGTCCATTGCGTCGCCCAGCTCCTCCGCCCTGCGGAACGCGCTGATGAGCAGCGGAATAAGCACGGGAATAATCGCCTTAACGCGCTTGAAAATATTGCCCGTATCGAAGCTTGCGCCCCTCGCCTTCTGCGCGGCGATTATGCGGTTTGTTTCGTCCATAAGCGTGGGGATAAACCTGAGCGCGATGGACATTATCAGCGCGAGAACGTGCACGGGAATTTTGATGAGCGTGAGCGGAAACAGCAGACTTTCGAGTCCGTCGGTTAAGTTGACGGGCGTCGTGGTAAGCGTTAAAAGCGCCGAGCCCATAACCAGGAAAAACAGACGGAAGGTCAGAAAGACCGCAAATATTATGCCCTCCAAATAGATATGAATGAAGCGCCACTCCCACAGCAGGTTGGCGCCGCCGTGGAAGAAAATATTTAAAAGCGACGTGAACGCGAGTATGAAAATTACGCCTTTGACCGAGCGCAGCACCGACCATACGGGCACGCGCGCGGCTATGGTTGCGATTATTAAAATCAAGCCGCAAAGCGCAAGTCCGTAAAACGAATTTGCGACGAAAAGCATTACGATATACGCGATTAAAAACAGCAGTTTTACACGGGGGTCGAGCCTGTGCACGAACGACTTGGTGGGATAGTATTGCCCGAAGGTTACGTCGTTAAGCATTGCCGCCTCCCCCGAGCGCGGATATCACCGCCGCGGCAAAATCGCGCGAAGTAAAATCACACTCCAAATCCAGTCCTAGAGCGGAAAGCTCCGTACATATCTTGGCGGTAACTGGCACGTCCAGCCCCAAAGACTGCAGCTCCTCCGCCCTCTTAAACAGCCCCTCGGGCTTGTCGCACGCAACGATTTGACCGTTGGAAACGACGCAGGCGCGCGTGCAGTTTTCGGCTATTTCGTCCATATCGTGGGAGACGATTATGACCGTCTTGCACCAGTCGCCGTGAAGCGAGTGCAAAAGCTTCATAATCTCCCTTTTGCCGAGAGGGTCCAGCCCCGCGGCAGGTTCGTCCAGCACCAGAATTTTGGGCTTGGTTACTATTACGCCCGCGATTGCCGCGCGCCTTTTCTGACCGCCCGACAAATCGAAGGGCGACTTGTCCTGCACCTCGTCGTAGTTCAAGCCGACCGCTTCCAGACTCTCTTTGACCGCCTGCTGCACTTCCTCCTTGGAAAGACCGGGGCGGAAATTTTTCAAGCCGAAAGCAACGTCGGCAAACACCGTTTCGGCAAACAGCTGGTATTCGGGATACTGAAAGACCATGCCGACGTCCGCACGCAGATTGCGCCAGTCGCACTTCCTTTTGGAAAGGTCGTACTTGCCTATCACAAGCGAGCTTTGGGGCGGAGGCGTTTGCCCCTTTTTTACCCTGGGTTTTTTATAATGCTTCTGCGCCTGGGGCAGTTTGATAAGCGCGTTGAGATGCTGCACCAGCGTGGACTTGCCGCTGCCCGTGTGACCTATAATTCCGAAAAATTCGCCCTCGGATATATGCAGGTTTACGCCCTTCAACGCCTGGGTTGCAAAGGGCGATTTTGCCGAATAAGTGAAAGTCAGATTGCTTATATCTATATCCCACTCGCGCGCTTGATTTTCGTCGGGCGCGTCGTCCGTCCGGGCGGACTGACGGGGATTAAAGCCGCGTATATCCGCCTGCTTTTTAAGTTCGGCGGCAAGCTCCGCAGGGCGCAGACAAGTCGGGATATCAATATCCGCCGCCTTGATTTTGTTGCATATCTCGCCTATCTCGGGCAGGCAAAGATTGTACGTTTCAAGCTGTTCGCCGCGCTCGAAAATTTCCTGCGGAGTACCGCACGCAACGATTTCACCCCTGTTCATAATAACCGCGCGGTCGGCAAGCAAAGCCTCCTCCATAAAGTGCGTGATTAAAATGACGGTCATGCCCTCTTCCCTGTTCAGGCGGGCGGCGACCTCGGTCACCTCCCTTCTGCCGCGCGGGTCGAGCATTGCCGTGCTTTCGTCCAGAATGAGGACGTCGGGCTTGATAGCAAGCACGCCCGCAACCGCAATGCGCTGCTTCTGACCGCCCGAAAGACGCGTCGGGGTTGAGTGCCTGAACTCCTCCATACCGACGGCGGCAAGCGCCCAGCTTATTCTTTCGCCGATTTCCTCGCGCGGAACGCCCAGATTTTCGGGACCGAACGCAATATCGTCCTCGACTATGGAAGCCACCATCTGGTTGTCGGGATTCTGAAAGACCACGCCTGCGTGGGCGCGCACTTCACCGAGCTGCTCCTTGTCGGCAGGGTTGTAGCCCCACACGCTTATACTGCCCGTATCGGCGGTCAAAAGTCCGCAGATAAGCCGCGCAAGCGTGGACTTGCCGCTTCCGTTATGACCGAGCACGGCAAGGAATTCGCCGCGCTTAACTTCCAGCGTAACGTTGTTCACCGCGTTGGGCTGCCCGTCGGCATAAGAAAAGCCGACGTTATCCATCTTAACGGCAAAATCGGGGAGCGCGGCAGTCGCGCCCTCCGTTACGTTATCTCCGCCGTTTTCGACCTTAGCAGTCAGCTCTTCCATAAAAGCACCTTAAAACGTAAATAATGCCCGTAAGCATTTCCTAAAAATTATATCAAACGCGCAAAAAATTAACAAGGTTTTTAAGCCCTCATTTGGTGAAAGAATGATAAAAATTTTATTTTTATTAAAAGAGCCGCGCGGCTCGATTGCCGCGCGGCTTACTTTTTTAATCAGCTGCATTTATGAATTCAAGAACGATATTTATCGGTATGCTGTACACTATGCCGTAAATAACGTTGCCCGAGTTGTCCTTGGTGCGGAATGTTGTTATGCCCACAAGCTCGCCGCGCGCGTTTAAAAGCGCACCGCCCGAATTGCCTGCGGCTATCGTCAAATCGCTTTGAATAACGCTCCTCGTCACGCCGTCCAGTACCACGTTTATAAGCGGAATACTTACTATCCCCTTGAATATGCCTATGCCGTAGTTGGAAGCGTTGCCCACGGCGTAAACCTCTTCGCCCGCCTTCAAGCTTTCGGAATTGCCGAGCTTTATCGGCTTGAACGGCTGAAAATCATTCAGCACAAGGACGTCGCTCATTTTCAAAATTGCAATGTCCTTTTCGGAATCGTACTTTTCAAGCGTGACCGCGCGGTAATCCTCCTCGTTGGAAAAGCGGATAAAATACTCTTCAAAAGTGTTTACGGCGTTAAGCCTTGTGTAAGTTACAACGTGCGCGTTAGTGACGAGTGTGCCGTCCGCTGAAATTATTTCCGCCGTGCCGAAGCTTTCGCCCACGCCCTCGGTCACCGCCTTTACTTCCACAACGTTATCGATACATTGCGTGTAAATATCCTGGGCGGTAATCTGCTTGCCGCATCCGCAGAATGCGGCGCATAAAAGCGCCGCCACCCCACAGATTAGAATCATTAGTTTTTTCATTTTTTGTAAGTTATGAAAGTTAAATTTCTTACTGGTCGCCGCCAACTACGAATTTGGCTTTTTCGTCGTTACTTTTCAAATACAAAACGCCGTCTTTCGAATAGAAAGTTTTGTTTTCTTCGGAACAGATATAGTAGTAATTGAATACATAAAATATCCTGTCATTATAATCTTCTTCCGACGTATATTCTACATAGCGCCATTGTCGGTCGTATAGGTTTTCAATATATTTTCCAATATGAACGGTCACAGTCAATTCGACGGTATTTTCCGAATTAGCTTCCTCAGGCAACTCAAAATAAGAGCACCCGCTTACCTTGCCGTTTAATTCGCGCGGATATTCGGGACCGAACACGAGAGGCTTGCTGCTTGTCACGCCACCCAATGAAGTTATTTTATAATCTTCATAAGTATCGGGGACGGTAATTTCCATTTTGGATTCGTCGCCGTCCCAATGGCAATGCCCTACGTACGCCTTTTTCGTTGACGTGTTGTAACAAGTCCATAGACCGTCCACATATCCTGCTGATTTCCAAAAAGCATAACACGAGCATAAACCAAATAAAATGCTTGCAGAAATACAAACAACACCTATGGCGATTATAAATTTAACTTTCCTTTTCATTTTAACCTATAACAAATCCGTTAATAAAACCTTTTTTAAAACAGCTGGTTGTGATTTCTTTTATATTATCACATTTATCTTCACTTTCATAGTTATAAAAATTATATTCAGTTTTGCCAGTATTCTCATTCAAAATTCGCTCAACAGCAATATAGTGCCCACAACCGGAAGAAGTCCAATATGAAATTATTGCCATTTGATTAAGCGACATATTTGATAACGCGGTCTTCATATCTGAAAAATTGTAATAACCTTTGAAGCCTATTCCTCTTAAACCGAAATACTCTCTAAAATGCGAAACATCTACACCACCAACTCCTAAAAACAAGTCCCCGCTTTTTGAATCAATTTCGTAAATCATATCAGCAAAATCCACATGTCTTTTCAATTTTTCCATAACATTGTACATAGCAATTACTCCACAGCCAAATGTAGCTATGTTACTACCTACGCCATATTTCCAGTTTGTACGAGCTAACTGATCGTTTATAAACCCGGAAGGATTCGGTAATTTCTTGTTGTAATTTCTATTGCTTAATGCAAAACTACCTTGTAAAATATGCCCAACAACTCCACCACAAAAGCACCTTATTAAGCGCGCCAGGATTCCGCAGTTTTCTATAACCCCGCTATCTGTAAGTTCTGAAAGCAAAACATTTTCGCCATCTATGCATAACCAAGCATCGACTTTACCGTTGTTTTCAAAAACTTCGCCAGATGCTTCTTCAAGTATTATACCAGTATCAACTGTTTTTGTCGACAAAACAACCATATTAGTTTCTACATTTAAAGAAACATTGAATTGTATTTTTACACTTTCTGAATTACCACTTTTAATATCCACATTGTCTATATCACAAAAATATGACTCGTCAAGAGTTTTTACGCCTTCGAAATATGTAAAATTACCTTCAGTCGTAAATTCGTGTTCGTCAAACTCGTCAAAGATACTTTGGTCGTCAAAGTAGTTTTTTGTAAGTTCCACCGTTCTCACGTTCGCTTCCGCGCTTACGGTCGTGTTCGTGTTGTTGTTTACCACCATTACGGTGAAAAGCAACACACAGCTGAGTACTATTGCAATAATACTCGTTACGATTTTTGTTCTCGTTTTCATTTTCATAGAAAACTTCCTCCGTTTAAAAAAATTTTTACATTTTAATTTTAATGTCGAAAAATGACGAAGAGCAAGCGTGTGGCGTTTCAGAATGGGCTGAAACTGTTTCAATTTTGTTTCAAATTTGAAACTCGCCAAAAATTGCCTTGATTTGGTTGCAAAATTATACTATAATTTTATTACACTAACGAAAACGAGAATCTACCCGATGTTAGACGGAAAATATTTAAAAGATTTACGCATTAAAAATAATTACAGAGTTGAAGAATTAGAAAAAATATTACACGTTTCAAGGGCAACTATTTACCGTTGGGAACGGGAAAACTCTTTGCGCGACAACGACCTTATTAACGCGCTTGCAAAGCTTTACGGAATGACCGCAAAACAGCTTACCGACGAAGCGGCGGTTACGGCAGACGAGGCGGAAGAAATTGCGCCCGAAGAACTGACGGAAACGACCGAGGAAAAGCCCGCCAAAAAGCAGTTGAGTCTTGTAAAAATAGGAGCGATAACCGCGGCAAGCACATTTATGCTTTTTGCTATAATTACGGCAATAATTATTCTTTGCGTATGTTTTCAGCAGGACAGAGGAAACGGAGAAGCAGTTCAAATTGCATATTCGACTTCTGATATTTTGGCTATCGTCGGCATAGCAGTTGCTTGTATTATCGTTGCAACGACAGCCACAGTGCTGATTTTTTATTTTATAAGAAAAAGGAGAAAAGAAAAATGAAAAAATTTTTAATTGCGGCGGCTTTACTTGCAGGCGTAGCCGTTGCCGCTCCCTTTGCAGGTTCGGCAGTTTATGCAAAAGCAGACAATGAAACTTGTCAACCCGTAACTACTGAGAAAGTATCCAACGAGGAAGAAATATCCCCCTACGCATTTACCAAAATAGCGGTCGGGACAAGGTCTGACAGCGAATACGTTTACGCTTATGCAAGAAATACTTTTACGCTGTTTAGCTCAAATGTGCCCGTATACCTCTATTTGTATGCTTCAACGGTAGCGACGCCTAATATCGAGGAAATGGAGCTTATTTCAACCAACTACATTACTGACCTTAATATGAACAAGGAAATCACCTGTTCCGCACGACACACCGAACAGCTTTACTGGTGTGCGCGCGCAATATTCACCGCAAGCGGACAGACGAAAACCGTGACTTCCGCGCCCGTTCTTTACGGAGTTGACGGAACAAAACTAAGTTGAAAATTACGCGCCGCGCGGCAGTATGCCGCGCGGCTCGTTTCATATTTTAACGTTCAAATTGCGGTCAAAAAATTTATTACAAAACACAAAACGCATATTGACATTTTATGGTTATCGGTTTATAATTGTATAGGTGTTTATAATATACACCTTATTATAATAAAAAAAATTAAAAAACATATTACGGAGGTTTTTTGAATGAAAAAATTGACTATCGACGGTAATACCGCCGCCAGCCACGTTGCCTACGCTTTTTCGGAAGTAGCGGCGATTTACCCCATCACCCCCTCCTCGCCTATGGCGGAGGTTGCGGACGAATGGGCAACCGCAGGCAGAACCAATATGTGGGGTCAGAAGGTTAAGATTGCAGAAATGCAGTCCGAGGGCGGCGCTGCCGGCGCCGTACACGGTTCGCTTTGCGCGGGCGCGTTGACTTCTACCTACACCGCATCGCAGGGACTTCTTTTAATGATTCCCAACATGTACAAGATTTCCGGCGAGCTTATGCCCATGGTTATGCACGTTTCGGCGCGCGCGCTTGCGGCACACTCCCTGAACATCTTCGGTGACCACGCCGACGTTATGGCTTGCCGCCAGACCGGTTTTGCAATGATTTGCGACGGTTCGGTTCAGGAGGTTATGGACCTTGCTTTGGTTGCGCACCTTTCCACGCTTAAAACCAAGGTTCCCTTCATTAACTTCTTCGACGGCTTCAGAACCTCCCACGAGGTTGCGAAAATCGACGTTTGGGACGACGCAGACGACTATGCGGAAATCCGCGCTATCTGCGACCAGGTTGGCATTGCAGCCGACATTGCGGACTTCAAGAGCCGCTCGCTTAACCCCGAGCATCCCATTCAGAAGGGCACCGCGCAGAACGGCGACACCTACTTCCAGAACAGAGAGACCGCGAACAGCTACTATGCGGCGGCTCCCGCTATCGTTCAGAAGATGATGGACGTCGTTTCGGCTAAGTGCGGCAGAAAATATCACCTGTTCGATTACGTGGGCGACCCCAAGGCTACCGAAGTTATCGTTGCTATGGGTTCGGGCTGCGAGACAATCGAAGAGTCCATCAACAAGCTTAACGCGCAGGGCAAGAAGTACGGTCTTATCAAAGTCCGCCTTTACAGACCTTTCGTTGCGGACGCGTTCGTTGCGGCTATTCCCAAGACCTGCAAGAAGATTGCGGTACTTGACAGAACCAAGGAGCCCGGCTCCCTCGGCGAGCCCCTCTACCTCGACGTTTGCTCGGCTATCCTCGAAAAGGGCGTCGGCGGCGTGAAGGTAGTCGGCGGCAGATACGGTTTGGGTTCCAAGGAATTCACCCCCTCCATGGTCAAGGCTGTTTACAAGAACCTTGAACAGAAAGAGCCCAAGAACCACTTCACCATCGGTATTTACGAGGACGTTACCAACAGCTCGCTTGACTTCTCCGAGAAGTTTGACGCGGCTCCCGCAGGTTCGACCTCCTGCAAGTTCTACGGTCTCGGCTCCGACGGTACGGTCGGCGCAAATAAGAACTCCATTAAGATTATCGGCGACCACACGGACAAGCACGCCCAGGCGTACTTCTTCTACGATTCCAAGAAATCGGGCGGCATCACCGTATCCCACCTCCGTTTCGGCGATACGCCTATACAGAGCGAATACCTCATCGACAGCGCGGACTTCGTTCAGTGCTCCAACCCTTCCTACGTTACCCGTTACGATATGACGAGCGACATTAAGGTGGGCGGCACGCTGCTTATCAACACCTCCGCTACCACGGTTGAGGCACTCGAAGATTTCCTGCCCGCAAAGGTTAAGCAGGACATTGCAAAGAAGAAAATCAACCTCTACGTTATCGACGCTATCAAGATTGCGGGCGAGCTCGGCTTAAAGGGCAGAACCAACACCATTCTGCAGTCCGCATTCTTCCGCGTTAATCCCCAGATTATGCCCTACGAGCAGGCCGTTGAGTACATGAAGTACATGGCTAAGAAGTCGTTCGGCAGAAAGGGCGACGCGGTCGTTCAGATGAACTATAACGCTATCGACTCCGCGTCGGGCGACAACCTTGTAAAAATCGACGTTCCCGCGGCTTGGGCTAACGCAACCACGGGTGCGGAAATGATTAAGGGCCACGCGGACAAATATTATCAGGAAATTATCAAACCCATCCTCTACCTCGAAGGCGACAAGCTGAAGAGCTCGCAGTTCAATGCAGACGGTCACGTTCCCACCGGTACGACCAAGTTCGAAAAGCGCGGCGTTGCGGTTACCGTACCCGAAATCGACCTTGCAAAGTGTATCCAGTGCGGCACCTGCTCGTTCGTTTGCCCTCACGCTTGCTTGAGGCCCG